>JASHQV010000180.1 GCA_030038955.1 Solirubrobacteraceae bacterium | reverse complement strand
TCGGGACGCGGCCGGTGCGGATCGGTCGTGTCCCACTTGGGGCCGCCGACGGCCGCCAGGAGGACCGCGTCGGCGCGGCGGCAGCTGTCCAGCACCGCGTCGGTCAGGGCGGTGCCGTGGGCGTCGATCGAGGCGCCACCGAACAGGTGCTGCTCGTAGTCGAGCTCGGCGCCGACCGCGCTCAGCACCTCAATCGCGGAAGGCAGGATCTCGGGCCCGATGCCGTCGCCGGGCAGCAGCGCCACAGTCGGGGTCATCGCCCCGTGCGCCTCGCCGTGCTCGTGGGCGTCGCCGCCACCGGGGTGTGAGCGCCGGGGGTGTGAGCGCCGCCCGGCGATGCTCGCCGGGCGGCGCTCACGCCCCGGCCTCGCTGGGCTCGGCCGCCTCCAGCCGCGGGTGCGGCGGGTGTTGCTCGGGCTGGCGGCTGAGGCGCGACGGCCACCAGTTCCGCGCGCCCAGCAACATCACCACGGAGGGCACCAGCAGCGTCCGCACGAGGAACGTGTCCATCAGGATCCCCGCGGCGAGCCCGAACCCGATCGCCCGCAGCTCGCTGCCGCCGGAGCCACCGCCGCCGACGATCGCGAACACCGTGAACGTCCCCGCGAGGATCACGCCGGCGGAGGTGACGGTCGAGCCGGTACGGCCGATCGCCTTGACCACCGCCTCGCGCAGCGGCAGCTGCCGCGCCTCCTCGCGGATCCGCGTCATCACCAGGATGTTGTAGTCCTCGCCCAAGGCCAGCAGGAAGATGAACATCAGGAACGGCAGGATGAAGCTGATACCACCGTCGCCGGCGATGTCGATGAACACGATCGTCGCGATCCCCAGCGACGCTAGGTACGAGAGCGCGACGCTGACGATCAGGTATAGCGGTGCCACGAGGCTGCGGAGGACCAGCGACAGGAGGATCCCGATCGCCACGATCGCCACCGGCACGACCACGACCAGGTCGTGGTTGGCGGTCTCGTTGATGTCGTAGATCGCCGCCGCCTCGCCGGCCACGCCGTTCGCCCGCGCCCCGGAGGCGCGCGCCGCGGCACCCAGCACCGCGCGGATGTGCGGGGTGGCGTTCATCGCCGCCGTCGACGATTGCCCGCCGGCCTGCAGCGCCGCCTCGAACTGGACGACCTTGCCGTTGGCGGACACCAGCGTCGAGGCGGACCGGTAGGCGTTGTAGATCGCCAGCGGCACATGCGCCACGGCCGGCTCCACCACCGGCAGCCGCTGTGGCGGTCCGAGCTTCGCGTACAGGTCGGCGAGCTGCGCCGGTGCGAGCACGGTCCCGTTCGGGTTGAGCGGCCCGACGAGCTCGCGGAACGCGCCCGACGAGCGCAGCGACCGCTGGGCTGCGACGAGGCTCTGCGGGTGGCTCCAGACCGGCTGCGAGTAGGCCAGGATCAGGTTCGCCGGGTTGTTGCTGGTCTGCGGGAAGTGCTTCGCGAGTGCGGCGTTGCCGGCGGCCGCGTCGGAGCCACTGGGGGCGTTGGTCGCGCCCCCGAAGCCGCCCGCCTGGTAGCTGAGCGCGCCGGCGGCGAGCGCCAGGAACGCGAGCACGCCGACGATCAGCGTCCTCCCGGGGCGCTGCACGAGGCGACCGGCGACACGTCCCCAGAGACCCTCGCGCTGGGTGCCGGGACGGACCTTCGAGGGCCAGAAGGCGCGCGGCCCGAGGATCGCCAGCAGCGCCGGCAGCAGCGTCAGCCCGAGCGACAGCATCACCGCCACGCCAATCGCCAGCGGCACTCCGAGATCGTGGTAGATGCCGAACGTGGCGAGCAGCAGCGTCAGCAGCGCCAGCATCACCGTGCCGGCCGAGCCGGTGATCGACTCGCCGACGCGCAGCAGCGCGTTCTGCACCGCCTGGCGGGGCTCGGATCCGCCGCGCAGCTCCTCGCGCACCCGGAATACGAGGAACAGCCCGTAGTCGGTGCCCGCCCCCAGCAGCAGCACGATCATCAGGATCTCGGTGATCGAGGAGATCTTCAGCCCCGCGGCGCCGAGTCCACCGACCAGCCGCTCGGCGATCACCAGCGCGAGGCCGCTCGGCGCCAGCGTGATGATCGTCGCCGGCAGCGACCGGAACACGACCAGCAGCAGTGCGATGATGAACAGGAACGCGAACATCTGCACCTGGTTACCGGCCTTGTCGGAGCTCGCCTGGTTGGCGACCACGGTGGCCGCCTGGCCGGCCAGGTGGAGCTGCAAGCCGGCGGGCGCGTTGGCCTCGCCGAAGGTCCGCTCCAGGGCCGTGATCACAGGCTTGTCCTTGTCGATGTTGTTGACGTTGAAATTGGCGCGGACCTGGATCAGCGCCGCCCTGCCGTCGGCCGAGACGCCGCTCAGCCGTGCCGAGGCGACCGTGCGGACGCGGGTCGCCAAGGCCGTCTCACGCTGCATCGCCGCGAGGTCGGCGGCGGTCAGCCGCCCGGTCGCCCGGGTCGCGATGATCGTGATGTCGGCGACGCGGCCGTTGGCGCCGGCGCCGAGCAGCGGCGTCGCCAGGTCGGCGGCCCGGGAGCTTGGCGCATTCGCGGGCAGGAACGAGCTGTTGTTGTCGTTGATCTGGCTGCTCAGCGACGGCATCGCCGCGCTGGTGAAGACGGCAACGGCGATCCAGAAGGCGACGATCGGCCAGCGGAAGCGCACCACGAAACGGCCGAGCGCGCGGTAGGCGACGTCAACCGTGACTGTCCGGCGCACGGGCACGATGGTAGCGGCGGGGTCAGCTGGCGCTTGGCTGGCGGTCGGGGCCGCC
>JASHQV010000179.1 GCA_030038955.1 Solirubrobacteraceae bacterium | reverse complement strand
CAGCCCGCCCAGCCAACCACCGAAGTAGCCGGCCACCGCTCCCAGCACGGTGCCGATCACGAACGGCGACAGCACCGCGAGGAATGCGACCCGCAGGTCGGTGCGGGCGCCGTACAGGAGTCGTGACCATACGTCGCGACCGAGCTGATCCGTGCCAAGCGGGTGATGCCAGCTTGGCGCCGCCAAGATCTGATCGGTGATGTGCGTCGGGCTGTACGGAGTCAACAGCGGCGCCGCCACTGCCAAGCCGACGACGATGCCGAGGATCGTGATGCCGGCGATCAGGCTTGGCGGCAGCCGCCGGCGGTGCGCGGCCCGCGGGGCCGGCACGGCCGGCACGAGGTCGATCGCGGATGTGCTCACGTCAGTCTCACTCGCGGGTCGAGCAGCGCGTAGGCGAGATCGGTCAGGAGGTAGACGAGCAGCACGAGCACCGCGAAGACCAGCGTGATCCCCTGCACCACCGGGAAGTCGCGGTTGAGGATCGACTGCACCATCAGCGTCCCCAGGCCGGGCAGCGCGAACACGTTCTCCACGACCAGCGTCCCGCCGACGAGGAAGCCGATATTGATGCCGAGCACGCTGACCGCCGGGATTGCGGCGTTGCGCAAGCCGTAGCGAAGCAGCACGGTCACGCTATCGGTGCCCTTGGCGCGCGCGAACGCGACGTAGTCGGAGTTGAGCGCCTCGATCATTCCCTGCCGCACGCTGCGCACTAGCATCGGCGCGATTGACAGCGCGACCGTCAGGCCCGGCAGCACTAGCGACTCCAGATGCTGGCCAAACGTCTGGCCGTAGCCGGCGACCGGGAACAGGCCGAGGTGCAGTGCCAGCACGAGGATCAGCATCGTGCCGACCCAGAAGCTCGGCATCCCAATCCCGACGACCCCGATCGCGCGGACCAAGTGATCGGCAATCCCGTCTGGGTGCAGTGCCGCCAGCACCGCCAGTGGCAGCGCGATTACCACCGCCCCGGTGGCGCCGTACAGCAGCAACATCAGCGTCACCGGTAGATGGCTCGCGAGCAGGCTGGTGGTGGACGCCTGATAGAACAGCGATTGGCCGAGGTTACCGTGGACCAGCCGCTTTAGAAACAGCCAGTACTGCACCGGGAGCGGCTTGTTGAGCCCCCACTCTCGGTGCAGTGCTGCAACCGCGGATGGCGTTGCCCGATCGCCGAGGAACGTCCTAGCTGGATCACCGGGAACCAGGTGGATGCTGAAAAACACCAGCAGCGTGACGCCGAGCCCCACCGGCACGAGCAGAAGCAGACGTCGTGCCACATACCTGGCGAGCACTACGTTGCTCCTTCAGGTTCACCGTGCGATCCCCGCATCAGTGGCTTAGCCACACATTCTCCAGATGGTAATTGCCCGTGGGGTAAATGTACAGCCCGTGCACCTTAGATGAGTAAGCATAGGCGAACGGCGAATAGTACAGTGGCACCAGAGGCACCGCGCTCGCCATCTGCTGCTGGATCTTGTCGTATAGGACCACGCGTGCGGCGTGATTGAAGGTCCGCTCCGCCTGCTCAGCCCACTGGTCAATCTGAGGATCGTTGTAGTTGGTGAACAGTGCGTGGGTCTTCTGGCCGGTATTGCCGCCCATCGCACCGAAGCTGACCATCTCGTCAGGATCGATGATGTCGGTCGTGTCATAGTTGAAGGCCATGTCATACTGACCGGTCTCGATGTCCGTATACTCGGTGTTTGGGTCGACCGGCCGCAGCGTCACCTTTATTCCAAGCGGCGCGAGGTCCGATTGCACGAGCGCGCCCAGCGACTCTTCGTTGGCGACCCCAGAGCCAACTAGCAGGGTCGTCGAGAAACCGTGCGGCACCGACGACTTGGCGATCTCGGCCTTGGCCTGCGCGAGGTCGTAGGTCGGTGTATGAACGTTCGAGTCCCACGCCCACAGCGCTGGGCTGAGGAATGAATTGGCCACCTGCCCGTGACCGAACAGGACCGTCTTGACCATCTGCTCGCGGTTGAGCGCGTAGGCGATTGCCCGCCGCACGTAGACGTTGGCAAACGGTGCGTGGTCCTCGTTGAACTGGAGGAACTCCGTGAGGCTCGAGGGGAACATGGTGACTCTCGTTCCCGAGCTGGAGCTGAGCTGCGCGACCGCGGAAAACGGTGGGAACTCGTCGATCTGCGCCTGGCCGCCCTGAAGCTGCAGGTCGCGCGTGTTGTCGTTCGGCACGTCAGTGAAGATGACCCGGTTCAGGTACGGCTTACCTTTCTGCCAGTAGTAGGGGTTGCGCGCCAGAACCAGCTGTGCGCCCTTCGTCCAGGACTTGAACTCGAACGGGCCGGTGCCGATCGGGTGCTTGAAGAACGCCTGCTCGCTCTCGCCTCCGTAGTTGTTGGGAATGATCGAGTTGGCAAACAGCGCCACGTCCGCCAGCAGCGGCGCCCACGGGTACTTAGTCGTTATCACGACCGTATAGGGATTGGGGGTCGTGATCGACTTGATCGCTACATCGATGAACGCGAATGGGTTAGAGGCCTTGGCCGAGACCCGGTCAATCGAGAACTTCACATCGGCCGATGTCATCGGCTTGCCGTTCTGGAAGCGGACGCCGTGACGCAGGTGAAACGTCCACACGAGGTGGTTTGGTGACAGTGTGTAGCCAGTCGCCAACCAGGGCTTGAGGTGCTTGCCATCGGGCGTCGCCACATATAGCGTCTCGTAGAGCGTCTCGGCCGTCCAGATGCTCTCGTTGTCAGTCATGTTCGCTGGGTCGAGCGAGAGGATGTCCGTGGAGCGCGCGAACACGAGGTCACCGCCGTGGGCCGGCGTCGCTTGGTTGCTGGCACCAGTCGATGTCGTGGCGTTCGCCGAGCTGTTGGTTGGCGTCTTGCTCGATGATCCGCAGGCGGCCAGCACCAGTGCGCTGACGCCCACGACGATCAGGCTCTTGATCAACTTACCGTGCACTTCTCTACTCCTCCGAATTGGGTCTGTTGCCACTTGGGTCACGTGCCCATTCCTCCGATTCGCTCGCAGCGTCGGGCTGCGATCGTGGACGCGCGTCTGGCCGTCGCCGGCCATTGCCGAGCCTCGTCGAGCTGGGATCCTGCGTCGTCGCCTGGCCGTCGCCGGGGACTGCCGAGCCTCTGCTCCGATCCTCGTGCGCGTCGCCGCCACGCCCGACGGCGGCGAACGGAAGACGTGCGGGTCGAGTTGTATCGAGCAGCGCCCGGAAGCGGCTGGCATCGACGTTGCCCCCCGAGAGCACGATCCCGATGCGCGTTCCGGGGGCATGGATGCGCCCGGCCAGCAGCGCTGCGACCGCGACCGCGCCGCTTGGCTCGACAACGACCTTCAGCCGTTCGAAGCAGAAGTGCATTGCCTCGACGATCTCGCGATCGTCGACGGTCACGATCCGCTCGAGTAGCCGGCTGTTGATCGGAAACGTGAGCATGCCAGGCTCCTGCGTGCGCAGTCCGTCGGCGATCGTGTCTGGCGGTCCCGCCAGCGCCACACGCCGATTCAGAGTCAGTGACCTCGCGGTGTCATCGGCGGCGGCCGGCTCGATCCCGATCAGGCGGACCTGGGGGCACAGAGCGCGGGCGATCGTGCCCACGCCGGCCAGCAGGCCGCCGCCACCAATCGGCACCAGCAGCAGGTCGAGCTTGCCGACGTCCTCGATCAGCTCCAGCGCCAGCGTCCCCTGACCTGCCATCACCTCGTGGTCGTCGTAGGGGGGGATCAACGTCAGGCCGCGCTCGGCCGCGAGCTGCGCGGCCACGGCCGCGCGATCCTGATTCGCCGGGTCGTACCAGATCAGCTCGGCGCCGACCGCCCTGATCTGGTCGAGCTTCAGCTCCGGCGCGGACCGTGGCACCACGATCACGGCGGGGATCTCGAGATCGGCGGCGGCGAGCGCGACGGCGGCGCCGTGGTTGCCTGAGGAATAGGCAACGACGCCGCGCTGCCGCTCGTCGTGGGCGAGCTGCAGCAGTCGGTTGAAGGCGCCGCGCGCCTTGAACGAGCCGCTGCGCTGCAGCGGCTCGACCTTGACGAACACACGCGCAGCGGCCAGCTCGTCAAGCGTCGCGTTGGTGATTACCGGAGTGCGGTTGACGTGGCCGCCGATCCGCCGCGCCGCCTGCGTGATAGCCGCCGGGTCCAGCCCAGCCGCGCCGACCGCGGACACGGCGGCTGCGGAAGCTGGCTGCGACGGATGGAGTCCTGAGGTCATGCTCACATTCCACGCTGCGGTCTAGACCAGACCGGGAGAACATACACCTTTGGTCGCGGGCGCGCAAGCGCCGCGGCACCCGCAGGGCGAGCTTCACTCAGTCACAATCAAGAGCCCACCAGCGCCGGCGCCCGGCACCAGCTGGTGGATGCGGAATGCGGTCCGGTCACCCCGATAGAGATCGCGCGCGAACTCAAAGCAGCGACCCCGCTGATCGTAGGTCCAGCGGGTCAGCACGAACGCGGCCGAGCCGACCGTGACGCCGAGCAGCTCGCTCGAGCGCTGATCCAGCGCGATCGTCTCGAGCTCGACCTCGACGCGGGTTGGCACCAGCCCGTACCGCTCACGCGCAAGCGCCCACAGCGAGCCCTCCCTGAGGTTCTCGAACAGGTCCGGCATCAGCGTCTGCGACCAGTGGCTAGTCTCGATTGCCAGCGGCTGACCGTCGGCGCAGCGCAGCCGCGTCGTGGTCAGCGCCTCGTCGCCGAGGCCGAGGCTCAGCGCCTGCACCACTCGTGCGGTCGGCACCGAGCGCTCCACCCGGAGCAGCCGCGTGTCGGGATCACCTCCGGCGGCCAACAGCTCGTCGGCGACGCTGCCGATGCTGACGCCGATCCGCGGCTCGGACACGAATGTGCCCCGGCCGGGGCGCCTGTACACGAGCCCCTCCCGCTCAAGCTCCGCCAGCGCTTGGCGCACGGTCATCCGTGCGACCCCGTAGTTGCGGCTGAGGTCACGTTCCGGGGGGAGGCGCTGGTGTGGCTGCAGCTCGCCCTCCTCGATGCGGCCACGCAGCTCGGCCGCGATCCAGCCGAAGCGTGGACCGGCGGGGCGCACAGCGGCCCGTTTGGATGTCAGGGCAGGACGGGACGTGAGCTTTCTATATCACTGATCATGGCTTCGGTCTAGACCGGGCATCGAACCCGTATGATTGCCAAGTCCATGGCTACATCTTTCACGCTAGCGTCCGTCTCGCCGACGCTCGCAATCAACGAGCTGACGGCGCGGCGTAGGGCGGCCGGCCTGCCGACGATCGCGCTGGGCTTCGGAGAGGCCGGGCTGCCGGTGCTGCCCGGTCTCGTGCAGCGGCTGGCCGACAGTGGAGCGCGGGCCGAGTACGGTCCCGTGAGCGGCATTCCCCAGCTGCGGGAGGCGGCGGCCGGGTACTGGGATCGACGGCAGCTCGCCACCGACCCAGAGCTGGTGGTGGCCGGGCCAGGCAGCAAGTCGCTGCTCTATGCGTTGCTGCACGCGCTCGCCGGTCCAGTTGCGCTGCCGTGCCCTTCGTGGGTGAGCTACGCGGCGCAGGCAGCGTTGGTGGGCTGCCGAACTTGGCTCGTCGCCACGCGGCCCTGTGAAGGCGGCGTGCCGGCGCCGCAACGGCTTGATGCCGTGGCGAGGCGGGCGGCGGCCAGCGGCGAGCCGCTGCGAGCGGTGATCTTGACGCTGCCCGACAACCCCACCGGCACGCTCGCCAGCCCCGCGACGGTCACGGCGCTGTGTGAGCTCGCCGAACGGCATGACCTGCTGATCATCAGCGACGAGATCTACCGTGACCTGGTCCACGATCCGGGCTTGCCGTTCCTCAGCCCCGCCGCGCTGGCACCCGACCGCACGGTGATCACCTCGGGACTCAGCAAGAATCTCGCGCTCGGGGGGTGGCGGCTCGGCGTCGCCAGGTTCCCCGACAGCGAGCCAGGACGCCGACTCCGCGCACACGTGCTGAGGATCGCCAGCGAGCTGTGGTCGGCTCCCGCCCAGCCCGTCCAGCGGGCCGCTGCGTGGGCGCTCACCGAGCCACCCGAGGTGCGGGAGCGAGTCGCCGCGAGCCGGCGACTCCACGGTATCGTCGCCCGTGCTACCTCGGACGTCCTTGCGGCTGCCGGCGTCGATCATCCGCCCCCGGCCGGAGCCTTCTACCTGTACCCAGACCTTGGCGCTCAGCGCGAGCGGCTGGCAGCGGCCTGGTCGATCCGCACCGGCACTGAGCTGGCGACGTGGTTGCTGGATCGCCATGGGATCGCGACGCTGCCCGCCAGCGCCTTCGGGGAGGCCGAGACCACGCTTGCCCTGCGGCTCGCCAGCAGCCAGCTGTACGGCGAGACCGACGAGCGCCGTGCGTGCGCCCTCCACGACCCGCAGCCACGAGAGCTGCCCTGGATCGCCGAGCAGCTGCAGGTCGTGGCCGGCGCGCTGGATGATCTGGTCGGGAAGGCCTAGCCTGCTCGAGGCTTGACCTGGGTTGGCCGCTTCGGGGGATCGGAGGCGCCTACGTGGGCACCGCGTCGAGCGACCGCCACAGGTACAGGCAGGCCAGCGTCCGGTGGGGCCGCCACGGCTCCGCCACCCGCTCCATCTCGGCCGGCGCCGGCAGCTGCTCGAAGCCGTAGTGCTGCATGATCGCCCGCCTGATCCCGAGGTCGCCGACCGGCAACACGTCGGGTCGCTGCAGGTGGAACATCAGGAACATGTGAGCGGTCCAGACGCCGAGCCCCTTGATCGCGACCAGCTCGGCGATCACCTGGGCGTCGTCGAGCTCGTCGAGGCGCTCGAGCTCGAGCTCGCCATCCAGCACATGCTCGGCCAGCGAGCGCAGGAAGCTCACCTTCGCCCGCGACAGCCCGGCGGCGGCGCGCAGCTCCTCCGGATCGTCGGCCAGCACCTCCGTCGGCGTCGGGGCGCGACCGCCGAAGCGGTCTGCCAGGCGCGTGTAGATCGCGCGGGCCGCCTTGGTCGATAGCTGCTGGCCGACGATCGAGCGCACCAGCGCGCCGTAGTGATCGGGGGGGCGTCCGGCGCGGCGGTCGCTAGTCGGCTCAGGCCCAATCGCGTCGATCAGCGACCGCAACACCGGGTCGGCATCGCGCAGGTGCGCGACGGCGGTCTCCGGAGGCCACTCGCTCAGCTGATCTGGGGTGTCCGGCAAGCGCGGCCGCTACCCGATCTGGGCGTGCATCGGGGTCCCGTCGAGTGCCCCTAGGGCGCGCTCGAGCGAGCATGAGATGCACGTGAAGGTCGGCGTGTCGCGCAGCGTGTACGAGCTCGACTCGGTCGTCCGCAGTCGCTGCACGAGGTCGAGGAAGTCGGCCGGGTTGTCGGTCTCGAACGCAACCACGAACTCCTGATCGTCGAGTCCGAACGAGTAGCTCGTGTTGAGATCGACCGACGGGAACTCGCGTCCCAGGCGGATGTGCTCCTGCATGATCCGCCAGCGCTCCTCCTCGGGCAACGCATACCAGGCACGAGTCTTGACGAACGGGTACACGAACAGGTAGCGCCCGTGCGCGGGCCGGATCTCCAGGCGCGACTCCTCGGAGTACTGCGATGGCTTCGTCATCGCCAGCAGCGAGTGCGGGACCGTGCACCACTTCATCAGCCCGCTCTGGACGAGCACCACGTGGAACTCGTGGATCCGCTCCAGGTTCTCGGCCTGGGACAGCAGCATCATCTCGCAGTCGCCACGCGTCCCCACCAGCGTGAACGCGCGCAGCAGGTGATCCTCGGCGAAGTTCTCGCAGGCGGCGATGAACTCGCGCTTGTGCTGCTCGCGCACGTCCTCGTCGAGCCGGCGCCAGGCTGGGTCCACCGCCAGGAACGTGTACTTGACGAAGTGGCGCGTAGGCATCGCGTCAATCATGCCACCCCGGGGTGGGCAGATACCATGGACCAATGCGGATCGCGCTGGTTTCGCCGTACTCGTGGACGTTCCCCGGCGGCGTGACGACCCACATCGAGGCGCTGGCCGAGCAGTTCCTGGCCGGTGGCCACGAGGTGCGCGTGCTGTCGCCGCTTGACCCGCCGGATCTGCTGGCGAGGATCATGCACCGCGGCGCCAATCCACAGCGGTTGCAGGCGCCGCCGTACCTGATCCCGCTCGGGCGGACGCTCGGCTTCAAGGCCAACGGCTCCGTCTCCAACCTGTCGGTCTCCCCGCAGGCAGTGTTCAAGCTTCAGCAGGAGCTGCGCGGCGGCGGCTATGACGTCGTCCATGTGCACGAGCCGATCGCCCCGGTCGTCTCGTGGTTCGCCACCGGGCTGACGCCGCTGCCGCTGGTCGGGACCTTCCACTCGTACTCCAACAAGCGTCTGCCGAACACGCTCGGCAACCTGTTCGGCGCCCGCCAGGTGCTCAACCACCTGCATGTCCGCATCGCCGTCTCCGAGGCCGCGGCGTGGACCGGTCGGCGCTGGTTCGGCGGCCACTACCAGATCATCCCCAATGGGGTCCAGCTCGATCCGGCGGTCGCCGCCGCGGCGGGCCGCAACCACGACGGTGGTCGGGCTCTGGCCCAGGTGGGCCACGACCGGGACGACGAGCCGCTGCGGATCGTGTTCGTCGGCCAGGCCGTCGGACGCAAGGGGCTGCCGCTGCTGCTGCGCGCGTTCGAGGCCCTGCGCGAGCACATTCCCACCGAGCTCACCGTGATCGGGCCGACCAAGGAGGAGCTTGATCCGTTGCTGCTCGACTCGCGCGGAGTGCGTGGGCTCGGCAAGGTCGACGACGCCACCAAGCGGGCCGAGCTGGCGCGCGCCGACGTGCTGTGTGCGCCGTCGCTCGGCGGCGAGAGCTTCGGCATGGTGCTGACCGAGGCGTTTGCCGCCGGCACCACCGTGGTGGCGTCCGACATCGCCGGTTATCGGGACGTGGTGCACGACGGCGAGGACGGGGTGCTGGTGCCGCCCGGGAACGCGCAGGCGCTTGCCGAGTCGCTGCGCGAGCTGTACCACGAGCCCGAGCGGCGGCGACGGCTGTCGCGTGCTGCCGTCGAGAACGTCAGGCGGTTTGGCTGGCAGCGCGTCGCCGCGGAGGTGATGGATGCCTACCACGAGGCGATCGCGGTGCCAGCGCCGGATGGCACGTCCGCGCGGATGGTCCGGCGCCTCGGCCTCAGTCCGGCCGATCTGAAGCCGAAGGTGCGAGCCCGGCGGCTGCCGAGCCTGGAACGACCGGCGACCGGATCCCGCCGCCGTGGGGCGCTCACCTATCTGCGGCGGATCGGCACGACCGTGGTGCTGCTGGGCGGTGCCTATCTCGCTTACCTGGCGCTGGCCAAGATCGGGATCGGCAACATCGTCAGCGCGCTGATCAGCTCGAGTCCGACGTTCGTGGTCCTCGGGCTGGCGGCGATGTGCTCGGCGATGGTGATGCGCGGATTCTCGTGGCACGCGATCCTCGCGGCGGCGCTGCCGCGCTCGCGGATCAGGTTGAGAGATGCCCTGCAGGGCACGATGATCGGCGTGCTGATGTCCTCGACGCTGCCGGCGCGGCTGGGCGAGCCGTCGCGCGCGCTCGTTGTCGCGCGGCGCAGCGGCCGGCCGGTCGAGAACTTCCCCGTGGTGCTCGGCACCGTCGTCAGCCAGACGATCCTCAACATCGTCGCGCTGATCATCCTCGGGGCGATCATGTTCTCCTCGGTCAACTTCTTCAACGGTCACGAGGATGAGCTGCTGTTCGTGGCAGTCGCGCCGGCGGCGCTGCTGGTGTTCGTGCTGGTGGCGCCACTGCTGCTCCGCTACGGACCGGCCGGCGCGCGCTCCGAGCGCCTGCGCAAGGCGATGGCGCAGGCCCAGCTGGCGTTGCGACGCGTGCGCGCTGGTCTGGTCGTGTTCCGCCATCCGCGGCTCGGGCTGATCGCGGCCGTCACCCAGCTGGCCGCTTGGGGTTTGCAGTGCCTGTCCTGCTACCTGCTGCTGGATGCGCTTGGACTGGTGCACCAGACCGGCTTCGCGGCGGCGGCGGGCGTGCTGTTCGCGGTCAACATCACCGCCGTGCTACCGGCCACCCCGGCCAACCTCGGCGTCTTTCAGGCGGCCTGCGCCGCCGTGCTGCACACCGGCTGGCACGTCGGCTTCGGCACCGGCGTCGCCTACGGCGTGATCCTCCAGGCGGTGGAGGTGACGACCGCGATCCTGATGGGCATGCCGGCGCTGCTCAAGGAGGGCATGTCCTGGCGCGAGGTGCGGATGCGCGCGATGCACGCCGCACCGATCAAGCTGCCGCCGTGGCAGCCGCGGGCCGATCGCCCGCCCCGGCCACGGCGCGGGGACACGCTCGGCGCCGAGCGCTGAGACTTGGCCGCCGGGCGCCGCTACTGCCGCGCCGGAGCGCCCGCACGCGTCGGGTCGCGCACGGTCCCCGCGATCAGCTGGTCGGCGGCCTGACGCTCGGTCGCGGGAAGCTGGCCGCTCTTCATCCCGAAGTACACGGCCTGCGGATGGTGGGCGATGATCGCCAGCGTCGACTGCTCCGGCTCGACCGCGTAGCCGCCACTCAGGCGCAGCCCGATCGCCGGCACGTCCAGCAGGCGAAACACCTTCTCGTGCTCCGACTGGTCCGGGCAGGCCGGGTAGCCCCACGAGTACCGGCGTCCCTGCGTCGGGGCGATCCCGAGCTCGCGCCGCACGCGCGCGTGCAACCACTCCGCCAGCGCCTCGGCCGCCTGCACGCCGAGGCCGTGGACGAACAGCTGCTCGGAGAACTCGCCATCGCGCTCGAGCCCGGCCATCAGCTCGCTCACCTCGTTCCCGACCGTGACCGCCTGCAGGGCGACCACGTCGACCTCCTCGACGGACGGCGAGCCGCCGTCGGGCAGCGGCCGGAAGAAGTCGGCCAGGCAGATCCGGCCGTGCCGCGGCTGGCGCGGGAACACGAGCCGCTCCAGCTCGCGGGGGTGGGCGGGGTCGAAATCCTCCGGGTCCCAGACGATCAGCTCGTTGCCGGCGGCGTTGCACGGGAAGTACCCCAGCCGCGCCCGCGGCCGGAGGTATCCCCTTGCCTCCATCCGGTCGGCGCCTTGATTGCGACGGGGGCCGTCCGGGCCCCCGATGGCGCTTGCCTCCATCCGGTCGGCGCCTTGATTGGGACGGGGGCCGTCCGGGCCCCCGATGGCCTCACGCCACATCCGCTCGAGCCGCGGCTGGAAGTCCTCGCGCACGAGCAGCTCCCAGGCGTCGCCCTTGACGCCGCGCCCGCCCCAGTGGAGCTTGAACAGCACGTGCGTGTCGAGGTGGCGGAAGACCTCGTCGAGGTCAATCTCGTCGATCTCGCGCGCACCCCAGAACGGCGGCTCGGGGATCGGGTTGTCGGTGCGCGCGGCGCTGCGCACGCTCGCGTCCCCGGTCGTCGGCGCCCCGTCTTCGACGGCATCGGGCTGCTCGCGCAGGCGCTGGGCGGCCTCCCGGGTCCGCGCCACCAGCGCCCGCCGCGTCTCGGGGTCGATCAGCTGGTCCATCCGCGCGAGCCCCTCGAACGCGTCCTTGCAGTAGAACACGCCCGGGTCGTAGACCGCGTCCGACTCGGTCCCGCCCGGGTATAGGGCGCGCAGTGCAAAGTTGCGGTTGATCGCCGCGCCGCCAACGAGAACCGGGAACTCGAGCCGGCGCTCGTGCAGCTCCTGCACGCATGCTGGCATCTGCTTGGAGGTGGAGACGAGCAGCGCGCTCAGCCCGATCGCGGTCGCGCCGTGCTCCACGGCGGCGTCGAGGATCGCCGAGATCGGCACCTGCTTGCCGAGGTCGATCACCGTGTAGCCGTTGTTGGTCAGGATCGTGTTGACCAGCGACTTGCCGATGTCGTGCACGTCGCCGAACACGGTGGCGATCACGACGGTCCCCTTCGTATAGCCCTCGAGCTTGTCGAGATACCGCTCCAGCCGCGCCACCGCCCGCTTCATCACCTCGGCCGACTGCAGCACGAACGGCAGGATCAGCTCGCCGGCGCCGAACTTGTCGCCGACCTCCTTCATCGCCGGCAGCAGCACGTCGTTGAGCGTCGGCACCGCCCCGAGCTTCTCGACGCTGCGGTCGATCCATTCCTCCACTCCCTCCTTGCGTCGCCGCAGGATGTGGAAGTGGAGCGCCTGCTCGGGCTCCATCGCGGCGGTCGGGTCCTCGGTGCTGCCAGCGTCTCCCGCGCCCGCCTCCTGCTTTGCCTCGAAGTGAGCGATCAGCCGCTCGAGCGCGTCCTCGCGGCGGTTGAGCACGAGGTCGTCTGCGAGCTCGCGCTCGACTTCGGGAATCTCCGCGTACGGGGTGATGTGGTTGGGGTTGACCATCGCCAGGTCGAGCCCGGCTTGCACGCAGTGGTGCAGGAACACGCTGTTGATCACGCTGCGGGCCGGCAGGCCGACGCCGAACGACACGTTCGACACGCCCAGCGACGTGCTCACGCCGGGGATCTGCGCCTTCACGAGGCGGATCCCCTCGATCGTCTCGAGCGCGCTCGGCCGCCACTCCTCATCACCCGTCGTCAGCGTGAATGTGAGGCAGTCGAAGATCAGCGCCTCGCGGTCGAGGCCATGCTCCTCGCAGCACAGCCGCGTGATCCGCTCGGCGACCTCCAGCTTGCGCGCCGCGGTCTTCGCCATCCCCTGCTCGTCGATCGTCAGCGCGATCAGCCCGGCCCCGTGCGCCTCGACCAGCGGCACGACGCGGTCGAGCTTGTCACGCCCGGCCTCGAGGTTGATCGAGTTGACGATCGCGCGGCCGGGAATCTGCTCGAGCGCTGCCTCGACCACCTCCGGCTCGGTCGAGTCGATCTGGATTGGCGCCGGTTGCGTGAGACTGATCCGCTTGACCGTCTGGCGCATCTGCTCGGCCTCGTCCTGGCGCTCGGTCAGCGCGACGCAGACGTCGAGCACGTGCGCGCCGCCGCTCACCTGGTCCTCGGCGACCGCTGCCAGCCCGTCGTAGTCGCCGGCCAGCAGCAGCTGCTTGGCCCGGCGCGAGCCCTGCGCGTTGACACGCTCGCCGACCAGCGTCGGGCGCGGGTCCTGCATCAGCGGCGTCGCGCTCATCATCGAGCTGACGTGCGGCGCCCGCCGGGGCGGCCGCGCTCCGAGCGCGTGCCCCCGGACACGCTCGCTCAGCGCGCTGATGTGATCGGGCGTGGTGCCGCAGCAGCCGCCGACGATCGACACGCCGTAGCGCTCCACGTACTCGCCAAGCACGGCCGCCAGCGGCTCGGGCTGCTCGGGGAAGATCGTCTCGCCGTTCGGTCCCTGGACGGGGATGCCGGCGTTGGGGATGCAGTGCACGGGCACGGGGGAGAGCTCGCCGAGAAAGCGGATTGCGTCCCGCATGTCCTCGGGGCCGGTCGAGCAGTTGAGCCCGATCACGTCGACCCGCAGCGCTTCCAGTGTCGTCAGCGCCGAGCTGATGTCGGTGCCCAGCAGCATCTTGCCACCGTTCGGCAGCAGCGAGACGCTGCACTGGATCGGGAGCGTGCGGTCCTCGAGCCTGAATGCCTCGCGGGCGCCGAACACGGCCGCCTTGACCTCGAGGATGTCCTGGGCGGTCTCGATCATGATCAGGTCAGCGCCGCCGCGCACGAGGCCCTGTGCCTGCTCCGTGAACACGTCCACGAGCTCCCTGAAGGTGATCTGCCCGAGCGTCGGATCGTCGCTCGCCGGCAGATACCCCGTGGGGCCGATCGAGCCCGCGACGAACCTGCTCGCGCCCGCCGCGCGCCTGGCGATCTCGGCCGCGCGGACGTTGATCTCGAGCGTCTGCTCGGCCAGCCCCCATTCGGTCAGCTTCAGCCGCGAGGCCTGGAAGCTGTCGGTCTCGAGCACCTCGGCGCCGGCCTCCAGCATCGACGCGTGCACCGCCTCGATCACGTCGGGCCGGTTCAGCACCAGCGCTTCGTGGCAGCGCCCCGGCAGCCGGTAGTCGTGCTCGAGGCTGAGCTCGAACATCTCCAGCGTCGCGCCCATGCCGCCGTCGAACACGACGACGCGATCGCGTGTGGCGGCCAGGTAGTCCCGCATCCAACCGATGGTACCCGAACCTTGACACAGCTGTGGCAAGGTTTGCGATCGCCGCCACGATATCTTGCGGGGCGAGGTGAACGAGCTCGATGCGGTGATCGTCGGCGGCGGCCACAACGGGCTCGTCGCGGCCGCGCTGCTGGCGCGCGCGGGTCGCTCGGTGCGGCTGCTCGAGCGCAGCCCGGCGCTCGGCGGCGCGGCGGTGTCCGCGCGGCTGTTTGCCGGCGTCGATGCGCGGTTGTCGCGGTACTCCTACCTCGTCAGCTTGTTTCCTCGCGAGCTGAGGGCGGAGCTCGGCCTGAAGGCCGAGCTCCGCCCTCGCCACGGCCTTGACCGCCGCTCGCCGGAGCTGGTCGCCTGGCACGGCCGGATCGCCAGGCTCGCCGAGCGGGTCGCGCCGACGCTGCTCGAGCCACTCCGCTCCCGGGAGCAGCTCCGCCTCGTAATCGACGACGAGCAGACCTGGAGCGACGTGTTTGAGCGACCACTGGGCGAGGCGCTAGTGCGGGAGCTGCCCGACGAGGCCGAGCGCGGCGCCGTGCTGACCGACGCGCTGATCGGGACGCTCGCGTCCGCCGACGACCCCGAGCTGCGCCAGAACCGCTGCTTCCTGTACCACGTGATCGGTGATGGCCGCGGCCGCTGGGACGTGCCGGTGGGCGGCATGGGGCGGCTGACCGACGAGCTGACGGCGGCTGCGCATGCGGCCGGCGCCGAGCTCGCGACCGGCACCGAGGTGACCGAGATCGACACCGACGGCACGGTCGCGGAGGTTTCATGCGCCGACGGCTCGCGCGTGCGCGCGCGACAGCTGCTGTGGGCGGCGGCACCGTCCCTGCTCGAGCGGCTGCTGGCCGCCCCGGGCGCTGACCCGCGTCCCGGCCCCGAGGGGTCGCAGCTGAAGCTCAACATGCTGCTGGCGCGGCTGCCACGCCTGCGCGACCCGGACCTGGCCCCGCATGTGGCGTTCACTGACACGTTCCACATCAACGAGAGCTACTCGCAGCTGCAGGCCGCCTACGAGGAGGCGACAGTGGGGTTCGTGCCGGAGACGCCGCCGTGCGACGTGTACTGCCATTCGCTGACGGACCCGAGCATCCTCGGTGAGCGCCTGCGCGCGAGCGGCGCGCAGGCGCTCACGGTGTTCGCGCTGCACATGCCCGCGAGGCTGTTCGGAGGCGACCACGACGCAGCCAAGCGGGCGGCGGTCGAGGCGGCGCTTGCGTCGATCGACTCGGTGCTCCAAGAGCCGATCGAGGAGTGCCTGCTACACGACGCCGACGGCCGTCCGTGCCTCGAGGCATTGACGCCGATCGAGCTCGAGCGGGAGCTGTCAATGCCTGGCGGTCACATCTTCCACCGCGATCTCAGCTGGCCGTTCGCCGAGTCTGACGCCGAGGTGGGGCGGTGGGGGGTCGAGACGGAGATCGCCAACGTGTGGCTGTGCGGTGCCGGCGCCCGGCGCGGCGGCGGCGTCAGCGGCATCCCCGGTCACAACGCCGCGCGGGCGGTGCTGGCCGCGGGGGGTGTCTGATCGTCGGGTGGCGAGAAATTGGGCCACAAGCCCAATTTCTCGCCACCCGCGGTGCTGGTCGCCACCCGCGGTGCTGGTCGCCGCGTGGGCGACGGTCACGCTGCCGCCCAGGGCACCAACCGCCGTCGTAGGATCGGGCGGTGAGCGAGCTGAGCGAGCCGCATTCAGCTGCCTACATGGGGCCGCAGCGGGACCTGTTCTGGAACCCCGACCACGTTGAGCTGCTTGGCCGGCGGTTTCAGCTCGCGCGCGCCAAGTCGGTGCTGGACGTCGGCTCCGGTCAGGGCCACTGGGGACGTCTGATCGATCGCGTGACGGCCCCGGACGCGACCACGGTCGGCGTCGACTTCGAGCCGGCCTGGGTGGCAGAGGCAACGCTCCAAGCGCGGGCCGCCGGGCTCGGAGATCGTTTCCGTTACCAGCAGGGCTCGGCGGAGTCGCTTCCGTTCGCGGATGCCAGCTTCGACCTGGTGACGTGTCAGACCCTGCTCATCCACGTTCGGGACCCCTCGGCGGTGATTGCCGAGATGGTGCGGGTGACGAAGCCGGGCGGCCTCGTGCTCGCAGCCGAGCCGAACAATCGAGCGGGCGTGCTCGTCGAGACGTTTCCGTCTCCGGACTCGAGTCCGGAGACATTGGTTCGCCGACTGGCCTTCTATCTGATCTGTGAACACGGAAAGATCGTGCTGGGCGAAGGTGATAACTCCGTCGGCGACCGCGTACCTGGCTACTTCGCTGCTGCGGGACTGCAGGCGGTGCAGACGTTCATGTCGGACAAGACTTGGCCGTTGACGCCGCCCTACGACGGCGACGAGCAGCAGTCGATCGCGCGGCTGCTGGCGAAGGACGCCGACAGCGGGACATGGCTGGGTCGGAGCCGGGACGATTCCTGGCGGCTGTACCGCGCGGGTGGCGGCACCGCAACCGACTTCGACCGCTGCTGGGAGGAGCGGATGCAGGAGGCGAAGGCGGTCGCCGCCGCGATCGAGACGCGCCAGCTCCACACAGCGGGTGGTGTCATCCACTACATCGTTGGCGGCTGGCGGACGTATGCATGAGACGCATCCATGTGGTCGTGGGCATCGCGAGACGGGACGACCACATCCTGCTGCTCCACCAGCGCGCGGACGGCCACAGCTACTGGAGCCTTCCCGGCGGTGTCGTTGCAGATGGCGAGACCTTGACCACAGCGCTTCGGCGTGAGCTCCACGAGGAGAGTGGTCTCGCGGTTATGGGCCCTT
>JASHQV010000178.1 GCA_030038955.1 Solirubrobacteraceae bacterium | reverse complement strand
CTCGAGCGTCGCAATCACCTCGGCGGCTCCACGATTGACATCCCAGCCCCTCTGTGGCTCCAGGCGGATCCGGGCGCCGTTGGCGCCGCCGCGCTTGTCGGTGCCGCGGAACGTCGAGGCCGACGCCCAGGCGGTCGCCACCAGCTGCGAGATCGACAGGCCCGAGGCGAGGACCTCACGCTTCAGCGCCTCGATGTCATGCTCGTCGATCAGCTCGTGATCGACGGCGGGGACCGGGTCCTGCCACAGCAGCTGCTCGTCGGGGACGAGCGGGCCGAGGTAGCGCGAGACGGGTCCCATGTCGCGGTGCGTGAGCTTGAACCAGGCGCGCGCGAAGGCGTCCGCGAACTCGTCCTGGTGCTCGTAGAAGCGCCGCGAGATCGCCTCGTAGCTGGGATCCATCTTGAGCGCGATGTCGGTCGTCAGCATCACCGGCGTGCGGCGCTTGGACGGATCGTGCGGATCGGGGATCGTGTCCTGCGCGGCGGCGTCCTTGGCGGTCCACTGGTAGGCGCCGCCGGGGCTCTTGGTCAGCTCCCACTCGTACTGGAACAGGTTCTCGAAGAAGCTGTTGTCCCACGTCACCGGCGTGGCGGTCCAGATCCCCTCGAGCCCGCTCGTCCAGCTGTCGTCGCCGACGCCGGTGCCGACCGAGTTCGTCCACCCGAGTCCCTGCAGCTCCAGCGGAGCGCCTTCGGGCTCGGGGCCGATGTGGTCCTCGGTGACGGCGCCGTGGGTCTTGCCGAACGTGTGCCCGCCGGCGATCAGCGCGACGGTCTCCTCGTCGTTCATCGCCATCCTCGTGAACGTCTCGCGGATGTCGCGGACCGCGGCGACCGGATCCGGCTCGCCGTTCGGTCCCTGCGGGTTGACGTAGATCAAGCCCATCTGCACGTTGCCGAGGGGCTGCTCGAGATCCCGGTCGCCGTGGTAGCGCTCGTCGCCGAGCCACGCGTGCTCGGGGCCCCAGTAGATGTCGGCGGGCTCCCAGATGTCCTCGCGCCCGCCGCCGTAGCCGAACGTCTTCAGGCCCATCGACTCCAGCGCGCAGGTGCCGGCGAGGATCAGCAGGTCTGCCCAGGAGATCTTGTTGCCGTACTTCTGCTTGATCGGCCACAGCAGCCTGCGTGCCTTGTCGAGGCTGACGTTGTCGGGCCAGCTGTTGAGCGGCGCGAACCGCTGGGCGCCGGCGCCGCCGCCGCCGCGGCCGTCGGTGATTCGGTAGGTGCCGGCGCTGTGCCACGCCATCCGCACGAACAGCGGCCCGTAGTGGCCCCAGTCGGCCGGCCACCAGGGCTGGGAGTCGGTCATCAGCTCCATCAGGTCACGCCTGACCGCGTCTAGGTCGAGCTCTTTGAACGCCTCCGCGTAGGTGAACTCCTGGCCCATCGGATTGGACTCGGGTGAGCGGTGGTTCAGGACCCTCAGGTCGGGCTGGTTCGGCCACCAGTCGCGGTTCCGCCAGCCGCCGTCCGGGGTATGCACGACTGGGCATTGCTGCTTGCTCTCGGTAACGGCCACTGTGCTGGTCTCCTTCCGTAGTTCTCGTTGGTGAAAGCTCGTCGTTGGTTTGTGGCGTTCGTGGTGGGTCCGGCGGTCGCGCTCGCGGTCGGTCCGGCGGCGCAGTCAGCGCCTCGCCGTCGGCTCTGGCTCAGCCGGCCGACGCCGCCGCGGAGGCCGCGACGCACTCGGCACAGCGACCCCAGTAGATGACCTCGGCCTCGTCGATCTCGTAGCCGGCATCGTCGAGGGCAGTCAGGCAGGGGGTGTATCCGGCGGCGCAGTCGACATCGACCGTGCGGCCGCACGCGCGGCAGATCAGGTGGTGATGGTTGTCGCCGACCCGATCCTCATAGCGTGCCGCCGACCCGGCCGGCTGGATCCTCCGGATGAGCCCCTTGTCCGTGAGCGTCGCGAGCGCGTCGTACACCGCCTGCAGCGAGATCGAGCCGATCGCCGTCTGCACGGACGCGCCGATCTCGGCGGCCGTGCCGTGCGGCCGATCGGCGACCGCGCGCAGCACCGCCAGGCGCTGGGCCGTGACCTGCACCCCGTGCCGGCGCAGCAGCGTCGCTTCGTCGGTGAACTCCGCCATGGGCAGGATCGCAGTATAAGCCTGATATCAGAGTCGTTCAAGAGTTTTCTGGCGGCGGCCTCGCGCTCGCCCGCTCGACGGACCCGGTGATCCCATCCCCTGCGGTAGCCTCGGCTGCCGGTTCATGTACTGGTGCTTCCACTGCTACGGGCTCAATCCCGAGCCTTCGGGACCATGCCGGCACTGTGGCCGGGAGGTTGCGGCGCCGGACGGTATCTCGTTCGATCAGCGGCTGATCTGGACGCTCGGGCATCCCGACTCGGATCGGGCGGTGCTCGCCGCGCGGACGCTGGGAGCTCGCGGCGTTCGCGCCGCCGCGCCGCGGCTGGCGGAGATCGCCGTGGATGCCGAGGATCCATTCCTCAGCGTCGAGGCGCTCCGAAGCCTGCTCCAGCTCGAAGACCCTGAGGCCCTCAGGCCGCTGCTGACCGAGTTGGCTCGAAGCGGACCGTTCGTCGCCGCCGAGATCGCACGCGAGGCGCTGCAGCGATCCGGCACGCCGAATCGCTCGCTCGCGGAGTGATCGCGGCTACAGAGCCGCCTTGGCGAACGCGGAAGCCCGGGCCGCGTGCGCCAACGGGGTCTGGTCGAGCATGTCCTCGAGCGAGCGCAGCAGCGAGTACGGGTCGTACGCTCGGTCGATCTGCTTGTGCTTGGCCTTGTAGCGGGACAGCACCAACGCACCGGTGCGGACGGGATGCGGCGATGAGGCGCTCCCGGCGAATGCGATCACCAGCACTCCGTTCTTCCGGTAGGCAGCAGAACCGGTGATCGCCGGCACCCACTGCTTGAGGAAGGCATCCTCCGCAGCGATGCCCGACTGCGCTCCGGCCGGGCAGCCGTACGCGCTCGTCGAAGTGCCCGTCGTCTCCGTGGAGTTCGTCCCGGTGGTCGTCGTCGACGAGCTCGTGGTTGTGGTGTCCGTGGTCGTGGTCGTCGTCGACGAGGAGGTGCCCGACGGAGCCGACACAGGATCGCCGTCGGCACATGCGTCGGCGCCCACGTAGCTGAACACGGGCGTGCTCGAGCGCGTCGCCAGCGCCGCCGACAGCTTGGTTAGGTCGAGATCGTTGGCCTGACAGCCGCCCGCGTCGAGCAACGAGTCGAAGAAGACAAACGGATTGTGCTGCAGGTCATAGCCGGCATCCGTGCCCGCCAGCGCGACGTCGGTAGCCGCGTCCGAGTTCGGGTGCTGGCAGCTCGTCGCACCCATGTCCGCGATGTAGGCCCCCCACGTCTTCCCGTCTGAGGTCACCTGGTCGCCGATCGTCAGCACCGAGTCCGGATACACGCATCCGGTGCCGCGAACGTCGCCGGCACGGTTCGTGTCGGCGCTCGACGGGAAGTCGTTGTATGTCGGGCAGCCTTCACTCGTGTCGCGGTTCGGCGCCTGCCCGCTGACCATCGCCAGCTCATCGGCCAGCTCGCCATGGCCGAGCGAACGGAAGCCGCTCAGCAAGACGCCCTTGCTCATCAGTGAGCGCAGGTACGGGGCCTGCGAATTCTCTCCGAAGACATCGTCATAGCTCGGCGTCGACAGCACGATTAGGAAGACGTGGCCGATCTTCGGCAGCCCGGCGTCGGTATCGGTCGAGCTGCTGCTGTGCTTGCTGGTCGTACTGGTCGTGCTGGTGCTCGAGGTGGTCGTCGACGAGCCATCGCTGGCGGCGCTGCCGCTGTCGCCCGAGCTGTCTCCAGCCGCACCGCTGCCGCCACCGCCATCGCCGCTGCCGCCGGCGGCTGAACTCGCGCCGCCCGCATGACGGCTGGCGCCAGCGGTGCTAGCGCCGGCGACGCTGGCCCCCGCCGTGCGGCCGGCGTCCGCGAGCAGCTCCTTGCGGTGCGCAAGTGCCGCGATTGCCGCCGCCTGCGCGGGAGTGCGACCGAGACCACTGTGGATGATCACGACGCTCGCGAGCCCCGCGACGCAGGCGAGCACCGCCAGCGCGAACGGACTCAGACGCGTGTTCCACAAGGATCGCATCAGCCGACGAGCAGTGGCGTCGCGCACTGGGAGCAGAAGGCCGCGCCACGCGGGTAAGGAGCCCCGCAGTTGGCGCACCGGCCGCCGACGGCGCCGCCTTCCTGACTGAGCAGATGCTCCACCTGCGCTAGCTCGGCGTCGAGACGTTGCAGCGACGCCGCCTTGGCCGTCAGCACGTCGAGCTTCACGTGGTCGCGGATCGCCATCTCGTAGAACAGTCCGCCGAGCTCCGATTGCAGCAGCGCGAAGCGCTCGGTCAGCTGCTCGCGCTGCGCCACCAACTCCGCCCGGCGCTCGGGCTCATCGCCCGGCGCAGAGCCTCGCGCCCGGCTGCGGATCGGCCAGATCGCGGGCGTCCTCACGGCACCGACACCTGCGACGGGAGCTGGTTGAGGAAGCTCGTACCGGTCGTGTGCTGGAGCTTGTCGACGATCGCCTTGCCCTGCTTTTGCTGCGCCGCAGTCGGGGTCGCGTCGACGTCGGTCGGGGCCTTGCTATGCGTGTAGCTCGCCTGGGTGTTGGCGGAACTGTGCTTGGTGGAGTGCTTTCCTGAGGTCCGCTTGTGCCGCGTCCGCGCGGAGCCCGTCGCGGTCGACGCGCTCGCCGTGTTCGTCGACCCCGCTGCCGAGGCTTGCGTCTGGCTGTGGCTGAGCGCCCGGATCAAGCCCGCATCGTCGTTGTTCGAGGAGCGCCCGACGACCACGCCAACCGCGAGCGCCACCGGGATCAGCGCCAGCAGCAACGCGTGCGCGAGCCCGAACGTCCACCGCGGACGGCGGCGGCTGCTCGCGCTCGCTCCGGTCTCGGCGCCCGATTGACCGAGGTAGCGCGCAGCCGGATCGGCGACGTGAGCGCGGTGGGCACCGCAGCTGACGCAGTAGCGCTGCTCGTGATCGACCGGCGCGCCGCACTCGCCACATTGCTCGTAGTCGGCGGCGGGCGTCGGCGATGGCGCCGGCGAAGGCGGGACGATCTCGGTGATCTCGCTGTCCATGGTCGCTCCTTCGCTCGGTTCAGTGGAAGATCGTCGGGGGTGCCTCGAGTGCTTCGCTGGCGCCCGTCAACCGACCGAGCAGTCGCACACGCAGGGTCGTGGTCGAGCCGCCGGCCAGCTCGCCGACCGACGCCGTGCCAGCCGCCACCGTCCGTCCATCGTGCTCGAGTAAGGCGTACACCGGAAGTTGATACTGGGGAATGCCGGAGATGTTGCGCAGCGCGACCTCGAGCTGGTCGCCACGGAGACCACCGACGGTGGCCGCATGGATCGTTGGCAGCTGCTCGATCTTGCCGACGGACACCGATGGCTTGGCGCCGACGCGTGCGAACGGGCGTGCTCCCGTTGGCAGGCGCCTGCCCGCATAGACCCACGTGAGCGAATGGCCCGCCGCGATCGCCGGCAGGTGCGCGGCGAAGTAACTGCTGTTCGCGCCGGCGTTCAGATACACGGGCCGCCGGCGAGCGACACGGTAGCCGACCGAGATCGGCAGGTCGCTGACCGCGTGCCTAGCCGGATTCCGCACGGTGACGACGAACGCGGTGCGGCGGCCGGCGGTGACGAGCGTAAGCCTTGCGATCGCGATCGTCGGGCTGCCCCCCCTCACGCGGGTATTGGTCTGGCTGACGAGGATCCGAGCGTCGTTCAGGCGCAACCGTGCCGCCTTCTGCTGGGTGGTGGCACAGCCGGCCAGCGGGCCGGCTGCGGCGAGCACGGACGCCATCCCCGCGAGCGGGCCCGTCAGCTTCGCGCGCGTGTGCGTCGCGCGTGCTTGCGGGAACAGCTGTGGCCTAGCCGAACGCACCGCTCACGTACTCCCGCGTCCGTTCCTGCGATGGACGCGCGAACAGCTCGCGCGCCGGCGCGTACTCGACCAACTCGCCCAGGTACATGAAGCCCACGTGGTCGGCGATTCGGTGGGCCTGCTGGAGGTTGTGGGTGACGATCACGACCGCCACCTCCGCGCGCAGCCTGATGATCAGCTGCTCGATCACGGCGGTCGACTGCGGGTCGAGCGCCGAGCACGGCTCGTCGAGCAGCAGCACCTCCGGCCGCGCCGCGATCGCCCGGGCGATGCAGAGTCGCTGCTGCTGGCCGCCCGACAGGCGGAGCGCTGGATGGTCGAGGTTGTCCTTGACCTCCTCCAGCAGCCCGGCGCGGGCGAGCGCGTCGTGCACCGCGGGCTTCAGCGCGGCTTGCCGTGGCCGGCGTTTGGCCTGCTCGCGCAGGACGTAGGCGACGTTGTCGAAGATGCTCATCGGGAACGGGTTCGGCTGCTGGAAGACCATCGTCACCCGGCGTCGCAGCGCCGTCGCTTCGAGCTTCGCGATGTCGGTGCCGTCGAGCGTGATCCGGCCGGTGAGAGATGCGGATTTGGTCAGCTCGGTGAGGCGGTTGAACGATCTCAGCAGGGTCGTCTTGCCACACCCCGAAGGACCGATCAGGCCGAGCACCTCGCCCTGCCGGACCGGCAGCGAGACTGCGCTCACGGCGGGTTTGCCACCGTAGGAGATCGACACGTTCTCAACGCGCATCCGCTCGATCGTCCGCAGTTCCTCTCGCCGTTCGCGGCCAGCGTCGACGAATGACGGGGCGGCTTGATGGCCGTTGCGAGGGATCTCGTACGACGCGTTCCCATTCCGGTGATCGTCGCGGTCGATGACGGTCACCGAGGCAGCGTCACGAGCGTCTGCCGGCCCTAGCTCGGGCAGCGTGGCGACGCCGTTGATAGGCGCAGTGGGCGCGGGCGGCTGCGAGACGACCCTGACCGTTGCCCCGGGCGCAAGCCTGCGAACCGGCGGCGGCTTCTTCAGCTCCATCGCAGGTCCTTCGTGCGGCGTCCGGAGATGTCGACCACCAGGTTCAGCGCCAGCACGATCAGGAGCAGCAAGAAGGCCGCCGCGTAAGCCTTCTGCGGCTGATTGAGATCGCCAGTCGGGGCGTTGTCGTAGACGAAGCTGGTCAGCGTGCTGCCGGTCCCACGCAGGATGCCCAGCAGTGGCACGTTGCCGGTCGGGTGAAGCGTCATCGTGTCGCCGAGCAGGAACACGATCGTCGCGGTGTCGCCGACTACGTGCCCGGTGCCCAGCATCGAGCCGGTGATGATCGACGGTCTCGCCGCCGGCAGCAGCACCCGCCGGATCGTCGCGATCCGCGTCTTGCCGAGCGCATACGAGGCCTCGCGCACGTGATTGGGGATCGCCTGCAGGCCTTCGCGGACGTTGCTGACGACGAACGGCAGCGCCAGCAGCGCCAGCAGCGCGCCGGCGGCGAAGAACGAGCGGCCGTAGACGACGCCGCCGTTGGTCGTGCTCAGGAAGCCGAGGAAGTGCGTCTCGAACAGCACCAGCCCGAACAGCGCGAGCACGATCGATGGCGCGCCGGCGAGCATCTCGACGGTCGATTCGACCGCCCGCGCCAGCGGCGCCGGACGCGAGTACTCGGACAGCCACACGGCCACGCCAATCCCGACCGGAGTGGCGACCGCCATCGCCAGCGCGGAGACCAGCAACGTGCCGAGCAGCGGCGCCAGCACGCCTCCGGTCTCGCTCTGATTGAACCCGGCCCGGGGGTTCGTCCAGATCATGTCCGGATGCAGGTAGCGGACTCCCTGGACCGCGAGAAAGACGACGATCGCGAGGCAGATCGCGCAGAACAGCAGACCGACCAACCAGGCGAAGGCAAGCCCGAGGCGGTCTCGCAGGCGCCACGCCCCACTGGTGCTCTCGATCGCGCTCGTGGTGCTCTCGAGCGCACTCATGCCATCGCTCCGCCAACGTTGAAGTAGCGCTTCATCGGCTGCTTGCAGGCCCACCCGGTGAGCGACAGCATCAGCGCCGAGAACAGCAGCACGGCGGCGATCGCGAACAGCGTGTGCTTCATCGCAGGCTCGCTCATCCCGTCGCTGTTGAACAGGATCGTTGCCGCCAGCCCCCGCGACGGCTCGACGAAGAAGATCAGCCCGTCGGCGGGGTTCGGCGCGAAGCCGACGCCGCCGGAGATCATCGCCAGCGCCACGGCTTC
>JASHQV010000003.1 GCA_030038955.1 Solirubrobacteraceae bacterium | reverse complement strand
TGGACCCGCGCAGCGTTGAGCTGTGTGATTCGTCTCCCTACGAGCAGGCACGACAGTGTCTCGAGAACCTCGACGCAGTCTGCCGCGCCGGCGGCGCCGCGCTCGTCGACGCGGCCCGCATCACCGTTTACTTCGCGGACCGCGCGGTCATGCCCGCTGTAGATCGCGCCTTCGGCGAGCGCTTCGATGACCAGCCGCCTGCGCGCGTGCCCGTGCACGTCGTCTCGCTGGCGCGCGGCGCCGCGGTCAGCATGGACGCGATCGTGGCCATCAGGGGACCGGCTGCGGCGTGAGCGCTCGCAGCCTTACCGTGGCTCGTGCTCGGGCGTCCGCAGCCACGTCTCGCCGAGCAGCGCGACGACGTCAAGCTCGCTGACCGGCGGCGACAGCAGGTGTCCCTGGGCGCAATCACAGCCGAGCCCCCGCAGCGTGTCGAGCTGGGCCGGCGTCTCGACTCCCTCGGCGGTCACCTGCAGGTTGAGGCTCTGCGCGAGCGCGATCGTCGAGCGGACGATCGCCTGGTTGACGTCGTCCTCCTCCGCGCTCGGGTTGACGAAGCCACGGTCGATCTTCAGCGCTCGGAAGGGGAAGTCGAGCAGCGCGACCAGCGACGAGTAGCCGGTCCCGAAGTCGTCGAGCTCGAGGCCGACGCCCTGGTCGCAGACGTCCGCGACGATCCGGCTGATCCGCTCGGGCTCGTGCATCAGCGTGCTCTCGGTGATCTCCAGACGCAGCCGCTCGGGCGCGATGCCAGCGTCGGTGAGCGCGCCGAGGATCTGCTCGGGCAGCGCCGGGTCGTCGAGCTGCACGCGTGAGATGTTGACGTTGACGCAGAGATCGGGCGGTGCCAGCTCCAGCTCCTGCCAGGCGGTGAGCGCCTCCAATGCGGTGCGCAGCACGTGCTGGCCGAGCGCGACGATCAGGCCGGACTCCTCGGCGATCGGGATGAACTCCGACGGCGATAGGCTCGGCCACCCCTCGGGCCAGCGGGCGAGCGCTTCGAGGCTCGTCAGCCGCCCGCTCTTGAGATCCACGATCGGCTGGTAGTGGACCGCGATCAATGACCGCTCGACCGCCTTGCGGAGCTCGCTCTCATGCGTCATCCGTGAGACGACGCGTTGATGCATCGTCTGGTCGAACAGCGCGTGCGTGCCGCCGCCGCGCTGCTTGGAGTCGTACATCGCGATGTCGACGTTGCGCAGCAGCTCGCCGGCGGTCAGGTCGGGGCGAGTCAGGCAGACGCCGATGCTGGCACGCACGAACAGGCGTTGACCGGCGATGTGGAAGGGCTGCTCGAACGCATCACACAGCTCCTGTGCCTTGGCGTTCGCCTGAGCCCCCGAGGTCATGCCGTCGAGCAGGATCGTGAACTCGTCGCCGCCGAGCCTGGCGATCGTGTCGCCGGGGCTGAGGCTTTCGTTCAAGCGGGCGGCGATCGCGACCAGCAGCTGGTCTCCGGTCGTGTGGCTGAAGCTGTCGTTGACGAGCTTGAAGCGGTCGAGATCGATCAGCATCACGGCGCAGCCGGCGGCGGGATCGCGGATCGAGCGCCGCAGGATCTGATCGAGCCGGTCGGCCAGCAGCGCCCGATTCGGCAGGCCCGTCAGCGCGTCGTGAAGCGCGTCGTAGCGAAGCCGCTCCTCGGCGACGTGCTGCTGCGTGATGTCGGCGATCGAGCCGGCGATCCGGGTCGGCGTTTCGTCGGCGTCACGGATCGCCAGACCGCGACACAGCACCCATAGCCAGCTGCCGTCGACATGGCGCATCCGGCACTCGAACTCGAGGTGGTGCGTGCGACCGGCGAGATGGCTGTCGATCGCCGCTCTCAGCTGCAGCAGGTCGTCGGGATGGACGAGCTCGAACCAGTTGTCCGGCTCGGCGTCGTCGACCGGCTCCTCGAGCCCGAGAATCGCGTACCACCGATGCGACAGATAGATCCGGCCGGTGAGCAGATCCCAGTCCCAGATGCCGTCGTTGGCGGCTCGCGTGGCCAATGCATAGCGCTCCTGCGTGCGGGCGAGGTCGGTCAGCGCGCGGCTGTGCGACGTCGCGTAGCGGATCGCCCGCTCGAGTCCCGCGGAGTCGAGTCCCTGCTTGACCACGTAATCGGTCACGCCGAGGGCGGTGGCCTCGAGGTCGATCTCGTAGTCTCCCTGTCCGGTCAGCAGGATCACCGGCGCCCGCGGCCCTGACCCGAACCCTTCGCGCACGAGGTCGAGCCCGGTGTGCCGGCCGAGTCGGTAGTCGATCAGATAGACGTCGTGCAGGCGGCGCCTGATCTCCACCAGCCCAGCCTCGTAGTCGGGCGACCAGTCGAGCTCGAACAGCATCCGGCTCTGCGCGGCCAGCAGGTCGCGCGTGATCAGGAAGTCGTCCTCGTCGTCCTCGACCAGCAGCACGCGGCAGCTCTCAGCCATATGCGGCACCTCGTCTCGGTAGATCGACGATCTCGAACCAGTAGCGCGTCCAGGCGCCCATCACCTCGACGAGCGAGCCGAACGTCACCGGCTTGGAGATGAACGAGTTGACGCCGAGGTCGTAGGTACGCAGCACGTCCTGCTCGTCGCGGGAGGTGGTCAGCACGACCACGGGGATCTGACGCAGCGACTCGTCCGCCTTGATCTCGGCGAGCGCCTCGCGGCCGTCCTTCTTCGGCATGTTCAGATCGAGCAGGATGATGCCGGGCCGCGGCGCCGGACGGGCGCCGTCACGATAGGGGCCCTCGCGGCGGAGATAGTCCAGCAGCTCCTGCCCATCGCTGACGAACCGGATCGGGTTGACCAGGTGCGAGGCCGCCAGCGCGTCCTGGGTCAGCTCGCAGTCCTCTTCGTCATCGTCGGCCATCAGGATCGTGATCGGCGTCGCGCCGTAGTCACGTGGTGACATGTGACTGCTCCTTGGCGTCGGGGTTCGGTGCCGTCAGGGGGCTCGGCTCGGGCTCGGACACGGGCTCCGGCTCGGGCGCCGCGGGCTGCTCGGCGGGATGTGTGAGCGGCAGCGCGACGGTGAGCTTGGCACCCAAGCCAAGCTCACCGGTGGCGACGATCTCGCCACCGTGGCGAGTCGCGATCTTCTGGCACAGCGCCAGCCCGATCCCCGTGCCCGGGTATGCGCCGCGCCCGTTCAGGCGCTCGAACACCCTGAAGATCCTCGTGTTGTACTGCGGCTCGAAGCCGATCCCGTTGTCGCTCACCGACACGCGCGCGAGCTCGCCCGCGACCTCGCCTTGGACGTCGATCTTCGGCGGCACGCCCTCGCGGCGGAACTTCAGCGCGTTCGACAGGAGGTTGAAGATCAGCTGACGCATCTGCAGCGGGTCGGCGCTGATCGTCGGCAGCTCGCCGACCGATACCTCGGCGCCCGTCTGCTCGATCTCGACCGACAGGTCGTCGAGGACGTCGGCCGCGACCTGCCCCAGGTCGACCTCCGTGAACGGTCGCGGGTTGGTCGTGACCCGCGAGAACTGCAGGAGGTCCTGGATCAGCCCCTGCATCCGCTCGGCCGCCCGGTTGGCGCGTCGCAGGTAGTCGGCGCCGCGCTCGGACAGGCGCTCACCCTCGACCGCCGTCAACTGCTCGGTGAACGTGCGGACCTTGCGCAGCGGCTCCTGCAGGTCGTGCGAGGCGATCGACGCGAACTGGTCGAGCTCGGCGTTGGAGCGCGCCAGCTCGGCGGCGCGACGCTCGAGCTGCTGGTTGGAGTGGGCGAGCTCCCGGTTGACCGCGGCGAGCCGCGCGTTCGCGCGCGCGAGACCCCGCTCGGCGGAGTGCACCAGCCGCCAGCCGAGCGCCAGCGCGACCGTCGCGACGAGCGCGAAGCAGATGAAGATCATCCACGGCACCCAGCGATGCAGTCCGCTGACGCTCGCGAACAGCGCTCCGTTGGGTGCGCTCAGCACGAGCCGCCAGGTTGAGCCGGTCAGCGGCTCCTGGTCGTAGTAGCGGCCATTGCGGTCGCCGGACCCGCGACCGAGCGCCGCTCGTGATGTCGCGCTGGCGAAGTGGTAGCCGGTCGGTCGCGACGACGTGTTCGACGCGATCACGGTGTCGCTGCCGTCGATGATCAGGTTGTGCGAGCCGGCGACGCCCGGGATCCGGGTGAGCTCGCCGTCGAGGAACGTGTCGAGCGCGGCGGTGGGGAATCCCTCGACCAGCACGCGGGGCCCGTGCGGCGTGGACAGCGCGAGCGCGAAATCGATCACGCTGGAGCGGCCGTTCGGCTCGAGGTTGCCGAGCGCGTACGGGTCACCTCGGTCGACGAGTCGCAGCGCGCCGGAGCGCATCAGCTCGCTCCGAGCCTGGCCGCTGAAGCCGGTCGAGCTCGCGAGCACCGACCCGTCGGGGCTCAGCAGCGCCAGGTAGACGCTCGTGCCCTTGGCCCGGTCGAGCGCGCCTCGACCCACGACCCGCGCCCCGAACTTCCGCTCCTCAGCCGGCAGGTCCTGCCTGACCGTCGCGAACAGGCTGTCGACCAGCGCCGCCGCCAGCACCGCCCGCTCGTGCACGCGGGTCTCGAGTGCCGCCTTCGAGTCGGACTGCGTGTTCGACAGCGCGATCCCGAGCGTCACCAGCAACGCCAGCACGAGCACCGCCGAAACCGTCAGCAGCACCAGCGCCATGCGGCTGCCTCCCCGCAGCCAGCGAAGTGCATCCGGTGTTCTCACAGCCCGTTCGACGGTCGCATGCCAAAGCTCAAATGGCTTACCTACACGTCCCCCGGCCTTGATTCATGTTCGGCGTTCCTCCCGCGACACTCAATGCACGCCGACAAATGAACGAAGAATTGCGATTCGCCTCTGAGGGCCGATCGAGAGGACGGATCGCGATTTGCCCCACCAGGGCGGGTCGACAGGACGGACCGCGATTCGCCCCACCAGGGCGGGTCGACAGGACGGATCGCGATCCGCCCCACCAGGGCGGATCGAGAGGACGGACCGCGACTTGCCCCACCAGGGCGGATCGAGAGGACGGACCGCGACTTGCCCCACCAGGGCGGGTCGAGAGGAAGGACCGCGACTCGCCCCACCAGGGCGGATCGCGATCCGGGATCAGCCGGACGACGCCGGCGTGGCCGGCAGGATCGAGCGCAGCGTCAAGTCGCCGTCCGCGTTCGAGTAGCTGACGACGACGCCCTCGCCGACGGCGGTGCTGGTGGCGACCAGGCTCTGCAGCGAGCCGGTCGCGATCGTCACCGTCGGCGACCCCGACGACGGCTGCACGGTCACGCTGCTGCCATCCGACGCGACGGCCGAGACCGTGCCGGTCAGTGAGGTAGCGCCGGGGTAGTTCACCGCCGTCGCCGACAGCGTGCCGTAGGGTGACTGCTTGTAGCGGACCGAGATCGGCTCGCCCGCCTGGAACTCCGAGACGAGCGCCTGCAGCTCACCGGTGCGGAACGCGACGCTCTCGCCGGCGACGCGCCCGCCGAGCACCGAGGCGAGCACGTGGTAGCGCTTGTACTGGTGGCTGAAGGCGTCGGGCGCCGGGCCGTCGAGCCAGCCTGGGCCGCCCTTGGCGTCGCCCGACTCCGCTCCGGCCGAGGTGCCGAAGAAGCGTCCGCCGACGCTCATGAAGATGTGCACGCCGGGGTCGTCGTAGAGCGTCACCGCGTCCGTTCCCTGTCCGGCCCCACGCGCGATCAGATGCCACGAGCGCAGCTCGGAGATGATCCCGGCGTCACTGGGAACCGAAGCGCCGGCCGGCCACAGGTTGGCGCCGGCGAGCACCGCCGCGACCGAGCCCGAGCAGTCGAACCCGCGGCGCCGGCCGTTGTACCCGGGACCCCCCTTGATGCCGATGCTGGCGACTCCAGCCTGGGCGTGGCCACCACCCCACACGTACGCGTAGTCCTTGGCGGCGAGCCGATTGGCCGCCGATACGAGCGCGCTGATCACGCGCCTGCTCTTGCCGCGGCTCTGGACGACGAAGTCGGACGGCCCGACCAGCTGGAGCTTGCCGGTGAGCGTCGAGCTGGACGATGCGGCTGCGAGCGCTGGCTGCGTCAGGCCAACGAGCGACGCGGCGAGCAGTGCCCCGAGCACGTAGCGGACACGGCCTGTGGCGATCTGCGTCGGGCGGCGTGGGGCGTTCTGCACCGGGCGGTGCGGGGCGACCTGCATCTGGCAGCGCGGGGCGACCTGCGTCGGGCGGCGTCGAGCGACTGGCATCGTCCATGCGTCGGCGCGACCAGCGCCCGCTCCTTAATGCTCGCGGCGATCCCTGGCCGTTTGTCCAGCCGCGCCGCGGCCTGAGTGTCAGACGACGGACGTCGGCGCTCGTCCCAAGACGGCGGAAACAGCTGCCTCAGACGGCGGAGACCTGCTGCTCGTCCGCCACGCGGAACGAGGACCCGCAGCCGCACGCCGCGACCACATTCGGGTTGTCCACCTTGAACCCGGCCCCCTGCAGCCCGTCGACGAAATCGATCACGGACCCGTTCACGTAGGCGAGGCTGGGAGTGTCGACCAGCAGGCGGATGCCCTTGTCCTCGAAGACGCTGTCGCCGTCGCGCTGCTCGTCGAACGCGAGCGCATACTGGAAGCCTGAGCAGCCGCCGCCACGCACGCCGACGCGCAGCCCCGCGGTGTCTGCGACCGCCGCCTGCGCGGCGAGGAACTCACGCACCTTCTCGGCACCCTTGTCGGTCAAGGTGATCATGCTTCATTCAGTATAGCCATGGCCTTCGGTGAGCTACGCTCTGTTGACAGTGTCAGCCACCCCAGATGAGCTGAAGCGCAGGATCGAAGCCGGGATCCCGGGCGCGCAGGCCGAGGTGACCGGCGACGGGCACCACTTCCAAGCCGTCGTCAGCGCCCCGGCGTTCGCGGGCCTCACCCG
>JASHQV010000177.1 GCA_030038955.1 Solirubrobacteraceae bacterium | reverse complement strand
CGATCCGTACGCGTGAGTCGGCGCTGATCCCGGAAGGACCTTGGTTTCAATGGCACTTCGACACGTTCACGCCGCCCCCGGGAGTGCCAGTGATCGCCGAAAGCGACGTTGGGCCACAGGCGTACATCGTCGGCCACAGCCTCGGGCTCCAGTTCCACCCCGAGGTCACGCCGGCGATCATGGACAACTGGGTCGCGGTCTATCGCCACGAGCTTGATCGTCAGGGAGTCGATCCCAACCGTCTGCTCGACGAGACAGTCCGTCGCGCCGACAGCACCCGGGCAGCGGCCTGGCGTCTGTTCGACGCCTTCCTTGCGCGCGTCGTGCATCGGCAGGAGCTGGTTCATGGTGGTTGACCTTCGTCGCGGCGGGCAGGAACAGAGGGCGGGCGGGCGCGGCGAGTTCGCGCCGATCCAGCAGCTGCGCGCCCACGAGTATGTCGCCGAGCAGATCCGCCGCCACATCGCGCTGCGACTGATCGAGCCGGGTGAGGCGCTGCAGTCGGAGCGTGAGCTGGCAGCGACGTTCGGGGTCGGGCGGCCAACCGTCCAGCACGCGCTGCGGCTGCTCGAGGCGGACCGGCTGGTGGAGGCACGCCGCGGCCGCAACGGCGGCACATTCGTGCTCGCCCCCGGCGACGATGCCGAAGCGATGCTGGGGGTGATGGCCCGCGTCATGGGGAGGCGGCAGGAGATCGAGGAGGTCCTCGCCTACCGGAGAGCGATCGAGCCGCGGGTCGCCTGCGAAGCGGCCCGGATGCGTCGGCGCGCGGACATCGATGCGATGACCGGGGCGATCGAGGCGATGTCCAAGGCACTCACCGAGGCCCAATACATGCGCCATGACACAGGCTTTCACCTCGCGCTGGCCGGGGCCACCCGCAACCGGTTCATGGTCTCGGCGGTCGAGGACATCCGCATGCGGCTGAGCGACGTGATCAGCCTGCTGCCGGAGTCAGACACCTGGCACCGCCGGCTGTCAGGCGAGCACGAGGCGCTCGCTGCGGCGGTGGAGCTGCGTCAGGAGGAGGGCGCCGAGACGGTGATGGAGGCTCATGTCGCCGCCAGCGAGCAGAGCATCTGCGCAATGCTGACGGCAATCCGCAGAAGGCTGGCGTCGTGATCGCCTCGGACCAAACAAACGTCCTGCCCCGGTTCCTCGACCTGGTGTACCCGAGCATCCAGCGCGGCGAGGGAGTCCGGCTGTGGACGACTGAGGGGCTTGAGGTGCTCGATGCCTGCTCCGGAGAGGCGATGGTCACCTGCCTCGGCTACGGCGCGACCCCGATCGTCGAGACGGCGCGTGCCCAAGCTCATCGCATCTCCTACGTGTACAACCATCACTTCACGAACGAGCCGCAGGAGCGCTTGGCGGAGCGACTGATCGAGCTGGCGGCACCCGAGATGGCGAGGGTGCGGTTCGTGTCCGGGGGCTCCGAGGCCAACGAGACCGCACTGCGCCTGATCCGTCAGTATCACGTCGATCGCGGCCAGACGGCACGGTGGCGGATCATCTCGCAGGCGCAGGCATACCACGGGGCGCTGATCGGCGCACTCGCCTTGACCGGCCGCCGGAGCCTGCAGCAGCCGTATGGGGAATACCTGTCCGGACATCTCCAGATCGCCCCGGCGACCTGGCGGTTTGACCCCAGCGGCCAAGCCGCGCTCGACGAGCTGGACCGGGCGCTCGAGGAGGCCGGGCCGGATACGGTGGCTGCCTTCTTCTGCGAGCCGGTGAGCGGCGCTGCCCTGCCGGGCTACACGCCCCCGAAGCTGTTCTGGGAGGGTCTGGCTGAGCGGCGCGAGCGCTACGGCTTCCTGATCTGCCTCGATGAGGTGGTGACTGGGGTGGGCCGCACCGGCAGCTGGTTCGCCCACCAGACACTCCCGATAGAGCCGGATATCGTCACTGCCGGCAAGGGGCTGGGAGCGGGCTATGCGCCGCTCGCGGCGACGCTGTGCAAGCAGCAGATCTACGACGTGCTGGCGGCCGGGTCGCGGCAGTTCGAGCACGGACACACCTGGGATGGCGCGCCGCTGCCGTGTGCGGTGGGGCTCGCGGTGCTGGAGGCGCTCAGTGAGCAAGGGCTGGTTGACCGCGTCCGCGAGCGAGGACCGTCGCTGCGCGATCAGCTCGAGCTGGCGCTCGCCGGCCTGGAGATCGTCAGAGAGGTGCGCGGGCGCGGGTTCCTGCTCGGGGTCGAGCTGGTCGACCCGCGCGATGGCACGTCGCTGCTGCCCGACGAGCTCGACGCGGCTGCGCTAGTCGACCAGACGGCGTTCGATCAGGGGTTGCTGGTCACGTCAACTCACTCCACCGCCGACGGCTACACCGGCGACCAAACGTTGCTCGCCCCCGCGTTCGTCGCCACCGACGCGGAGCTCGACGAGATGATCGAACGGTTCGCCGCCACTGCGACCGAGGTGGACCGAGTGATCAAGCACAGGCTCGCGGGAGCGACCGTATGAACGCGACCTCACTCTCCGAGCTGGCGGCCGCGGCTGGCGCGCGGGCGCCCGACGACGGCGGTGAGTTCGTCCTGCTTGGGTTGCCCGACGTGAACGGATCGGTACGCGGCAAGGCGCTGCGGCCGAAGGCTTTCGAGGTGGCGCTGGCGCGCGGGTCGGTGATCACCGACCTGCTGCTGGCGCTCGATCCGACCGACACCCCCATCGCCTCGTACGAGCGCTTCGGGATCCGATCCGGAGCCGGCGATCTGATCGTCCGGCCGGACCCGTCGACGCTGCGCGAGCTCACCTGGCTGCCCGGCTGGCGGATCTGTCTCTGCACGCCCGTCTGGCCCGACGGCAGCTCCTGCGAGCTGTCCTCACGGGAGACGCTCCGTCGCGCCCTGGAGCAGCTCGCCGACCTGGGGTACGAGTCCAGGGCGGCGCTCGAGTACGAGGTGCGGGTGCGCGACGCAGGCGGGCAACCGTTGTCCAGCGGCCTCAGCTACAGCCTCGGCGAGGTGGCGCGCTTCGAGCGGTTCGTCGCCGCCCTCGTTCCGGCTCTCGATGCGCTGGAGGTGGAGCTCGCCGCCGTGCACACCGAGGCGGGACCGGGGCTGCTGGAGCTCGTGCTCGCCGCGCGTGACGGGCTGCGCGCCGCCGACGACGCGGCGTTCGTCAAGCTCGCCGTCAAGGAGGTGGCGGCGTCGCTGGGAATGCAGGCGAGCTTCCTCGCCAAGACGACGGCCGGGCAGGAGGGGTCGAGCGGACATGTCCACCTGTCCTGCTGGGCCGATGGCGTCAACGCGTTCGCGGCCGACGCCGGCGAGCTCGAGCTGTCCGAGACGTTCGGCGCGGCGATCGCCGGTGTGCTCGAGCGGCTGCCCGCCGCGTCGCTGATGCTCAACCCGACGATCAACTCCTACAAGCGACTGGTGCCGGGGTGGTTCGCGCCGGTCAACGTCAGCTGGGGCATTGAGAACCGCTCCTGCGCGGTGCGCGCAATACAGGGCGAGGATCGCAGCCGCTGGCGGATCGAGTGCCGCCGGCCGGGCGCGGACGCCAACCCGTATCTGACGCTGGCGGCGCTCGTCGTGTCGATCACGGGCGGGATCCGCGATCGCGCCACGCCGCCCGCGCCCGTGGCGGGCGACGCATCCGAGCGCGCGGACCTGCCGCCGCTCCCGGGCTCGCTCGAGAGCGCGCTCCGTGCGTTTGACGCGGATCCGACCTTCAGGGCTGGCGTCGGCGAGGCGTTCTGCGACTACTACCGGATCTCGCGTGAGTGGGAGCTGTCCGCGTGGCGTGAGGCGGTCAGCGACTGGGAGCGGGAGCGCTATGGCCGCGTGGTCTGAGAATCCGCCGGTGATCGGCATCTGTGCGGCGCACGAGCGCGCGCGGTGGAGCTTCTGGGATCAGCAGGCGCATCTGGTCGCGGACTCCTACGTCGCCTCGGTGCAACGCGCTGGAGCGATCGCGATCGTGTTGCCGGTGGACGCACGGGCCCCGACGGGGTTGCTCGAGCGGATCGATGCGCTGCTGCTGATTGGCGGCGCCGACGTCGATCCATCCTCGTATGGCGCAACGCGTGCGGCTGAGACCGAGACGACCTATCCCGAGCGCGACTCCTTCGAGCTCGCGCTGTTGCGCGGCGCACTCGAGCGCGAGCTGCCGGTGCTCGGGATCTGCCGGGGGATGCAGATCCTGAACGTTGCGCTCGGCGGCACGCTGCTCCAGGATCTGGGTGACGGGCTCCACCGGCGCGCGCTCGGGAGCTTTGTGGACACCGAGCATCTGGTCCAGCTCGAGTCGGGCTCGCTGGCCGCGCGGGCGGCGGGCGAGCAGGTACACGTGGCGCACTGCCATCATCACCAGGCGCTGCTCGATCTGGGGGAGGGGCTTAGCGTGAGCGGGCGCGCCGCGGATGGCGTCATCGAGGCCGTCGAGGCCGACGATGGCCGCTGGGTGCTGGGAGTCCAGTGGCACCCGGAGGCGGACGATCGCAGCCGCCTGTTCGTGGCGCTGAGCCACGCCGTACGCGCGAGAGACCGAGTCAGAGACACGGCGGCGGCACGATGATCGACGAGCAGACCGCTCTGGCAGAGCAGCAGAAGGACAGCCTGTGCGGCCCCTTCACCGCCTCGCGCATCCTGCGCGAGGCGGGCATCAGCGAATGGAGGGGGAAGTCGATCGATCAGGATCTCGTGGCTCTGCACGCGGGCACGACCGTGCCGCCGCATCCGGACGTGCCGCGCGATGCGACGAGCCTGCAGGACTATCGCTACGAGCTGCCGGTGGTCGACGCCGAGCGTGCCGGGACGACCGCAGGAGGACTCGCGCAGGCGATCGCGCTGCTGTCCGCGGATCGGCTCGAGTGCGTTCCGCTCCGGGGACCGTGGCGCGCGGATGCGGTGGAGCGGCTGCTCGAGCTCGCGCCCGAGCTTCGCGCACGGCTGATCGCCAACCTCCGCCGGGGACTGCTGTGGAGCACCCATCCGTCGCCCGAGGCGATCCTGTCGGAGCTCGCCGGAGAGCCGTCCGACGAGCCGCGGGACGCTGACTGGGATGTCGGCCACTTCGTGGAGCTGACGACACTCGTGCGCGGCCATCGCGGTGCGCTGGTGGTGGTGCGAGACTCCTACCCGTCGTTCGGATGGATGGGCCACCACCTGCAGCCGCCTCGGCTGATCGCCGAGGCGCTGGTGCGCGGGGATGGCCGCGAAGGCGGGATTCTCGCCGTCGTGCCGGCCGAGCGCACGCCGGCGGCGCGCGATGTGGCTGCCGAGCTGCAGCTCGAGCTTGGCCTATGGGATAACTCACCGGGAGGAGGTGGCTGAGTCGTGGCTACAGCGGCGAACCAGGCGATCACCGCCGAGGAGGTCCTGGCGGCTTGGCGCGAGCAGGGGATCCGCAACGTCCGGTTCGAGTTGCCGGACATGCACGGAACGAGCCGCTCAAAGCTGGTTCCGATCGAGCATGCGTCGCGCTACGCTGAGGAGGGGCTCAACATGTACGGCGGCGCGGTCGTGCTAGACAGCCGCTCGGACGTGGTCCCGGGGACGCTGTACAACGAGGAGATCGCTTACGCCGATCAGCGGCTGCGCCCCGATCCCGCGACCGCCGCGATCGTCCCTTGGCGGAAGGCGACCGGTCGGATGATCTGCGACACGTATTGGGACGACGGTCGTCCGCTCGAGGCGGCGCCACGGTACGTGTTCCGGCGCGTGCTCGATCGCTGTCGCCAGCTTGGCTTCGAGCCGCTCGTGGGGATGGAGCCAGAGTTCTACATGCTCGACGCCGACACCAGGCAGCCACTGTTCGAGGGCTACCACATCTTCAACACAGTGCGTAACACGTTCGTGCCGGCGGTCGAGCGGATCGTCGGCGAGATGCGCGCGTTCGGCGTCGACATCATCACCGCCAACTGCGAGTACGCGGGGTCCCAGTGGGAGATCGTGTTCGCCCCTAGCCCCGGGATGGCCGGCCCGGATACGGCCTTCAGCTTCAAGAACGGGGTCAAGGAGCTCGCACGTGAGGAAGGGCTGATCGCGAGCTTCATGTCGAAGCCGTTTCCACACTCCGCCGGCTCGGGCACCCACAACCACGTGGGACTGCGCCGCCTCCAAAGTGGGGACAATGCGATGGCCGATCCCGACCACGAGTGGGGGCTCTCGCAGGTCGGACGCAGCTTCATCGCCGGCCAGCTTCGGCACGCACGGTCGATCTACACATTGCTCGCACCCACGGTCAACTGCCTCAAGCGCCGTCGCACGCACACCTTCAGCCCGACGAACGTGTCCTGGGGACCCGAGGATCGCAGCGCGTTCGTTCGCGTCAAGGGCGGCATGGCGAACAGCATTCACGTCGAGAACCGTGCCCCCACCGGCCTCTCGAACCCCTATCTGGCGTCTGCCGGTGTACTCGGCGCGGGCCTGCTCGGGATCATCGACGAGCTCGAGCTCGAGCCTCCAGCCCGCGGCCCCGCGGAGGAGGACGAGTCCAAGCCCAAGCTCCCGATGACGGTCGAGGAGTCGCTGGCCGCATTGGAGGGGGACGAGCGGATCGTCGAGCTGCTCGGCGAGGAGTTCGTCACTGCGTACGGCGTCATGCGTCGCCACGAGCTGCAGCGATTCGCCGATCACGTGACCGACTGGGAGCTCGAGGAGTACCTGGAGCTGTACTGATGCGGCTAGGGCTCGGTCAGGTACGCGGCGGTGATCCCGCCGTCGACGAGAAACTCGGTGCCTGTCACCCAGTCCGACTCGTCGCTGGCCAGGTATACCGCGGCGTTGGCAATGTCGCGTGGCTCCCCGAAGCGCCCTGCCGGGATGTGACCGAGACGGTTGCGACGCCTGCTCTCGTCGGTGACCAGGTACTCGAGCAGCGGTGTCATGATCGGACCGGGGCAGATGGCGTTCGCGCGTACCCCTCGGCGCGCGAACTGCACCGCGATCTCGCGCGTCAGCGAGAGCACCCCGCCCTTGCTCGCGGTGTATGCGATCTGCGGTGCGGCAGCACCCATCAGCGCGACGAACGAGGCGATGTTGATCAGCGAGCTGTTGCCAGGCGTGTCGACCATCAGCGGCAGCGCGTGGCGGCAACACAGGAACACTCCGGTCAGGTTCACCCTGATCACCCGATCCCAGACCTCGAGCGGCGTGCCGACCGGATCCTCGTCGCCCGGATCCATGATCCCGGCGTTGTGAACGCTCACGTCGAGTCGCCCGTGGCGCTCTCGGACGGTCGCGAACATCGCCGCGACCGCCTGATCGTCTCCTACGTCACCGGGCACGAATATCGCCTCAGTGCCCGCCTGCGCGACGGTCTCCTCGCCGGCCGCGGCATCGACGTCGTTGATCGCGAGCATCGCTCCCTCCCGGGCGAAGGCGAGCGCCATCTCCCGCCCGAGTCCCGATCCGGCGCCAGTGATCAAGGCGACCTTGTTCGCGAGCCGTCCTGGCATCAGCGTGGATCGTACCGGCGCACGAGCCGCCTCGTCACCGCGGCCGGGTCGGGCCGGGCGTGAGCGAGCAGGGCCACAAGCCTGCGAGCTGGCCCGGCGGTCCGGGAGCGACCACCGGCATGCTCTCGCTGGACGAGCTGGCAGCGGAGGCCGAGGCCGGCTCAATCGACACGGTCGTAACCGCCTTCACAGACATGCAGGGCCGGCTGATCGGCAAGCGGATCGATGCCTCGTTCTTCCTCGAGCAGGTGGCCGAGCGCGGCATCGAGGGATGCGTCTACCTGCTCGCCGTCGACATGGAGATGGACCCGGTGCCCGGCTACGAGCTTGCGAACTGGGAGCAAGGCTACGGCGACTTCGCGATCGCGCCGGACCTCGCGACCCTGCGGCGCATCCCGTGGCTCGATCGCACAGCGCTGGTGCTGTGCGACGTCTTCGACCACGACTCCTCGCCGGTCTCGGTCTCACCGCGCCAGGTGCTGATCGCCCAGTACCAGCGCGCACGCGCCCTGGGCTACACGCCTCTGTTCGCGTCTGAGCTCGAGTTCTACCTGTACAAGGAGACCTACGCGCAGGCGCACGAGCAGGATTACCGCAACCTCACTCCGACGATCCCGTACATCCTCGACTACCACGTTCTTGCCACCACGATGGACGAGCACGTGATCGGTCAGATTCGCCGTGGTATGCGGGCGGCTGGCATCCCAGTCGAGTTCTCGAAGGGCGAAGCCTGGCACGGTCAGCACGAGGTCAACCTGCGGTACGCGGATGCGGTGACATCCGCTGACCGCCACACGATCTACAAGCAGGGAGTCAAGGAGATCGCGTTCCTCAACGATGTCGCCGCGACGTTCATGGCCAAGCCCTCGGAGACGGACATTGGCAGCTCGTGCCACATCCATTTGAGCCTCGTCGACTCCGAGGGCGGTGCCAGTGCGTTCGTGGATGGAGGTGAGGAGATCGATCTGTTTCGCCACTTCGTCGGCGGCTTGCGCGCTCGGATTCGGGAGCTGGCGTTGTTCGTCGCGCCATCGGTCAACTCCTACAAGCGCTACGCGACCGAGAGCTGGGCGCCGACGTCGATTTCGTGGGGTCGCGACAATCGCACCTGCGGGTTCCGGATCGTTGGCCACGGTCAGTCGCTACGGACCGAGTGTCGGATTCCGGGGGCGGATGTCAATCCGTATCTCGGCTATGCGGCGCTGCTGGCGGCTGGGCTCGATGGAGTCGTCAGCCAGGCCGATCCGGGACCTGAGCTCGTGGGTAACGCGTACGGTGCGGTCGGCGCTGAGCCCTTCCCAGCGACACTGCACGAGGCACTCGATCTATGGGAGGCGAGCGAGTTTGCGCGCGCGGCGTTCGGAGAGGACGTGTGGCGCCACTACCTCAACTACGGGCGCACCGAGCAGCGACTGTTCGACCAGGTGGTTACCGACTACGAACGCCGCCGCATGTTCGAGCGCGGATGATCGAGCTGGGGTGCTTGCACCAGCGAGCGACGGCCGATCCTCACCGCGCCGCTCGACCTTCACGGACGTGATCGCTGGTCAGGGAGGAGCTCACGGATCGAGCCGAGCACGTAGTCCGGCCTGATCTCGGCCGTCTCCGCATCGGTCGCCGAGGTCGCTCCGGACAGCACGAGGATGCCGGTGGCGCCGACCGCCTGCGCTAGGGCCACGTCCGTGAGCGGACGATCGCCGATCACCGCTACGTCGTGAGCGTCTACGCCGAGCCGCTCGAGCACCGGCACGAGCATGTGACGGCTCGGTTTGCCGACCATCGCCTCGGCGCGCGCGCCCGTGCATGCCTCGAGCGCCGCGAGCATCGCGGCGCAGTCGGGGAGTCCGCCGTTCTGGGTCGGGCAGTACGGATCGGGGTTGGTCGCGACGATCGGCGCCCCGTGATCACGAACGGCGCGAAAGCCGGCCAGCAGCTTCTCGTATGAGAACGTGCGATCGAACGAGACGACTACGACCCCGGCCTGCTCCGGATCTGCGACGACTGGCGAGCCGGACGCAGCCAGCCGGCGCTGGACCTCGCCCTCGGCGATCGCGAGGACGGCGCGACCCGGGTGATGCCGCTGCAGATAGCTGACCAGCGCATCGACCGAGGTCGTGACCTCGTCCGGATCGGCCGGTACGCCTATTCGCGTCAGCCGGGCCGCGTAATCTGATGGCGCCTTGAGCGGGTTGTTGGTCACGAACGCCACCTGGCTGCCCGCGTCCCGCAGCCGCGCGATCGTCTCCGGGGCTCCGGGAATCGGTTGCTCGTCGAGATAGACGGTCCCGTCCAGGTCGAAGATGTAGGCGGCGAATCGCGGCGGCTGGGTCATAGCCCTCCACCTGCTCGTTCGGCCAGCTGTACGACCGCGTCGACGCCTGACTCATCCCATAAGCCCAAGAAGAACGCGAGGTCGGCAACCGTGAAGCGCTCGCGCATCAGGTGACAGTGGGCGAGCGCCCACCGTCCGCGCTCGGGCTCGATCCCGAGCTGACGAAGCCGCACCGGCGCACCGGCGCGCCGCAACGCCGCGATCAGCCGCTCCGGCGAAGTGACCAGCCGCTCCAGCTCGGCGTCGACCGCGGGCCAGCGCTCGGCAAGTGCCGCGACCGCGGACGCTGCGGCCTGGTGGCGTTCCAGCTTGAGGCGGTAGTCACGCCAGCATTCGGCTGCCATCGCGCCCGATGGGTCGGCCGTCGCGAAGGCTGCCGACACGCGCTCGTACATCTCCGCCTCCGCGGGAAGGCGTAGTCGCGCAAGCGCGCCGTCGGCGATCGCAGCGCGGACGATCTGCCAGAGACAGGCCGCGAACACCGACAGCACGCCGACCTTCGCGCCGTGCAGTGTGGCGCCGTCGCGCTCCGTCATCTCAAGCAGGTGGCTACAGGTGTGCTCCATGCCGGAGCCCGGCGCCGTTCGACCGGCGGCGCCCATCGAGATGCCGCTGAGCGTCAGCGCCGCCGCCAGGGTTTCGAGCGCATCGGGATCGCCACTCGAGATCCCCGGAGCCGACTCGAGGACGGCATCGACGTGGTCGCGCGCAAGCGCGACGATTGCAGGCGAGAAGCTGTCGTCCTGCCCGACGACGCGCGCCAGCAGCCAGTCGGCAGGAGCCGTATAGGTCGCCAGCAGGTCGCCGAGGCCAGCCCGGTTCATCGCCACCGGCGCGAGTCGGATTACGCAGGTGTCGATGACCAGCCAGTCCGGCCAGCGAGTCGGGGTCGTGCGTTTGACACCATCGACCACCAGCACGGACTGATCGTCGGCGAAGCCGTTGACGCTGGCTGCGGTCTGGACGACAACGTGCGGCAGGCCGTCGAGCCGGCTGCTGACGTACTTGCCGATGTCGGTTAGGGTGCCCGAGCCGACCGTGACGAGCAGGCCTGCGCCCGCGACCGCGTTGACGGCCCGCTCGAGCGTCGCGTGGTCGGCATGGACCGTGCCGTCGTCATCGCCCAGCTCGACCCTGCGAACCGGTGCATGCTCGGCCAGCAGTGTCTCCACCTCGTGCTTGAGCTCGCCATCTGGAGCGGCCATCGGACGGCGGTCGACAAGAACCGCGGTCTCCGTGCCATCGCGATGCAGCTGCACCGCGAGCTCCGCGACGCGATGCACGACGCCGCGGCCGAGCAGCACGCCACCCAGCCCGACGGGCATCAGCCGCGGCGCATCATGCGCCGCGGCCAGCGAGTCACGGAGGCGATTGAGGTCGCGGGCGGCATCAACGGCGCCTCGCTCGGTGTCGCTCATCACGTCTCTGCGGTCCACACTTCGACCGAATCCAACGGCCGCCCACGGGTCCCAGCGGCGGCCGGGCCGGCGGCGTCGCTCGTGGATAGCACGGCGAGCCTCTTCGAGATGCAGATGTCAGACAACTTCTGGAGAGATCTTACGCCGCCCTCCAAGAACGTCGCTCGGGGCCTCCGCCGATCAGAAGTCGGTGGCGAGCGCCACGGGATCGTCGCCGGGCCCCCCGATTCGCAGCGGCGCCACCATCTCCTTTGCCTTCGCGTGCCCGACGTACGGGAGCATCATCGAGTAGGCCAGATCGGGCAGCAGGCTCGGCAGCTCACGCGTCTTGCCCTGCAGGACGCGCGCGTACACCACCTCGTAGATGCCGCCGACGATCGTCTCGGCGGTCAGCTTCGGCGGCGTGATCCCGTCCTGCATCGTCGCGGCCCCCTTCTCCAGCAGGTCCGCCATCGCCTTCATCACTGCGTTGCGCCGGGCTAGCGCTGCCGGCCCGGCGGCCAGCACCTCGACGATGCACATGTCGGCGTAGTGCGGGAGCGACGCGACGAACTCCAAGAACGTGCGCAGGCACGCGACCACGCCATCGGGGAAGCTGTTGCTGGCGTCGTAGACGTCCTTGACCGCCAGCACCAAGCGCATGCCGATCTCCTCGTAGGCGGTGAGGAACGCGTCCTCCTTGGACTTGAAGGTGTCGTAGAACGTGCGCCTCGAGACGCCGGCCGTGCCGACCACGTCCTCCACGCTCATCGCCTGATAGCCGGTCAGGCTGATCACGTCCGCGACCGCGTCGAGGATCCGCTGGCGCTGGTTGGCCTCGACGAAGCTGCGCGGGAGGCCATGGCGGCCCGGCGGCAGCTGGTGGGCCAGCCGCTGGCGCGGCTTGTCCGCGGGGCTCATGAACTAAACATACACGTATACCTGACTCGGGTTTCGCAGTTTTGCGAGACCCGAGACCGACAGCGCTCGATAGTTGCGCATGCTGCAGTGTGCAAGCACTCCCTGGCCTCCGGCCCCTTGCAAACGTTCTTGTTTTCAAGAAACGCTTGCGGTAGGCTGCCGCCGACCACCGGAGAAGCCGCAACGTCCTGTCCTCCCCTATGTCCGACGTGTGTGCGTCTGCGCGCGGCGGCGCTGTCGATCGTCGGCGCCGCGGGGATCGACGCGCTCTCCGACGAGCAGCTGGTCCGCCAGGCTGGCCTCGATCCCGCCGATCTGCGTGAGCACTACGAGACTGCATCCGCCTGCTTGTATGCGACCTACGAGGATGTGGCCGCCGCCATCTATGAGGACTTTGCGGCTGCGCTTGCCTCCGAACGCGGGTGGTACGACGGGCTGCGTGCCGGCGCGGTCGCGTTGCTGCGCCGCTTGACCGCCCATCCAGCACAGGCGCGGCTGTGCTTCGCCGAGATCCTGCACGGCGACTACGAGTTGCTGCACCGGCGCGAGGCTAGCCGCCGACGGCTGGTGGCACTGTTCGTCAGTGAGCTCGGTCGCCGGCGCGAACAGCCCGAGCTGTTCTCGATGCAGCTGGAGCTGCTGATCGGCGCCTGCTTTCAGACGATCGCCGCCGCTGTCACCGATCACGGTGAGCAGCCCCTGGAGTCGCTCGTACCCGAGCTTGAGTCGCGCGCCCAGGTGTTCGAGCTGACCGCTGCGTGAGGACGAGACGCCGCGGGGAAGCGTCCCGTCCTGAAGTACCTTTTGCCGATGTAATCGCGGGTCGAAAATCGATTGACAGTCCAACGAATTTCGACCCGCGGGCGCGATCCTCGAACCGAAGCGTCGTCTGAGAGC
>JASHQV010000176.1 GCA_030038955.1 Solirubrobacteraceae bacterium | reverse complement strand
CGAAGGCGACGATGTCGAGCTCCCCCCAGCGGGTTCGGACGTTCCGCGCCACGACCGCATAGCCGCGCCGAGCGAGATGCTCGGCGGCGAGCTGCTCTCCGGTCGAGCCCGTCTGCCGCCGGGGATCCGCGCCTCGCCAGCCACGAGAGCCTGGCTGTTGCCGGCCGTGCGGCACGGGCTGTTGGCGGCCGCGCGGCGCGGGCTGCTGCCGGCGGCGCCGCTCAGGGCCGGGCCGTTGGTCGGGGTCGGTCGCCATGCGCCCGACGCTACGACCCACCTGTGACGGCCCTGTCACGCGCTGATCCGAGTGTGTGAAAACTGGCTGCCGCGGAGGACGATTGGCACGGATTCGTGACTGCCCGTGACCGAGGCGTGACACGCGGCTCGTAGCGTTGCCGCCGATGCTCTCCCGAGTCGCCACGTTCGCCATCGACGGAGTCGAGCCACGGCAGGTGTCGGTCGAGGTGGACATCCGCTCCGGCCTGCCCGCGTTCACGATCGTCGGGCTCGGCGACGTAGCCGTGCGCGAGTCCCGCGAGCGGGTCCGCTCGGCGATCCTCAACTCGGGCTTCGAGTTCCCGCAGCGGCGGATCACCGCGAACCTGGCGCCGGCCTCGCTGCGCAAGGCCGGTCCCGGCTTCGATGCCGCGGTGGCGATGGCGATCCTGGGGGCGAGCGAGCAGCTCCCAGCTGACTCGCTGGCGCGTGTCGCCGTGTTCGGCGAGCTGTCGTTGAGCGGCTCGCTGCGAGACGCGCCGGGCGTGCTGGCGGTGGCCGAGGGGACTCGGCGGGCGCGCATACCGCGGCTGATCGTGCCCCGCGAGCGGGCGCGCGAGGCTGGCCTCGTGGACGGCCTCGAGGTGGCCGGGGTCGAAGGGCTGCGCGAGGCCGTCGACGCCGTCACCGGCGCGCGGTTGCCGGCGCCACCGCCGAGCGCCGGCACCCCCGGCAACCGCGCGCCAGCTGCGCTTGACCTCGCCGACGTGCGTGGGCACGAGATCCCGCTGCTGGCCCTGCAGATCGCGGCCGCGGGTGGTCACAACCTGCTGATGGAGGGGCCGCCCGGGACCGGCAAGACGATGCTCGCCCGCCGCCTACCATCGATCCTGCCGCCGCTCACTGGTGAGCAGGCCCTGGAGGTGACGCGGATCCACAGCGTCGCCGGCCTGTACGCCGGCGGGTTGATCTCGACGCGTCCGTTCCGGGCGCCGCATCACACGATCTCCGCGGCCGGCCTCGTTGGTGGCGGCAACCCGCCGCGTCCGGGCGAGGCGAGCCTCGCCCATCACGGGGTCCTGTTCCTGGACGAGCTGTCGGAGTTCCAGCGCGTCTCGCTGGATGCCCTGCGTCAGCCGCTGGAGGACGGGCACGTGTCGATCATCCGCGGCCAGCGCGCGCTGATCTTCCCGACGCGCTTCATGCTCGTGGCCGCCACCAACCCGTGTCCGTGCGGGTACGCCGGGATCGGCGCGATGTGCTCGTGCGGCGAGAGCGACCTGCGCCGCCACCAGCGGCGGCTGAGCGGGCCGCTGCTGGACAGGATCGACCTGCTGGTCGGCGTCGGCAAGCCGACCGAGCGAGAGTTCAGTGCGCCGCCCGTGACCGACTCACGCCGCGCGCAGGCTCGGGTCGGCGAGGCCCGCGAGCGCCAGCAGCGCCGCTACCGCGGCACCGACGCGAGCTGCAACTGCGAGCTGTCCGCCGCACAGCTCCGCCGGTACGCGCGCGTCGAGGAGCGGGCGCAGCGGCTCGTCGCCGACGCCTACGACGGCGGCACGCTGTCGGCGCGTGGCCGGCAGCGTGTGCTGCGGGTGGCGCGCACGATCGCCGACCTCGAGGGACGCGACGCCGTGCTCAGCGCCGACGTGCTGCTGGCGCTAAGCCTGCGGCAACATGCCGGCCGCGAGGAGGTGCGCGCGGCATGAGCCGAGCGTGTCCGCAGTGCCTCGCCCGCAGCTGGCTGCTGGCGCGCCTGAGCGGGCACCTGGAGGTGGCGCGGGCGCGGATCGGGGAGCTGCTCGCGCTCGACGACCGGGAGCTGATCGCCGCGGTCACCGGCCGCGATCGCAAGGACATCGAGCGCGAATACCTGAGGCTGGACGTCGCCGCGGCCACCGCCAACGCAGGCCCGGCCGAAGCCCGGGGGATCGAGCTGCTGTGCGGCTGCGATCCCGGCTACCCGGCGCCGCTGCGGGCGCTGCCGGGGCCGTCGCCGATGCTGTACGTGGCCGGCGGGCTCGACCGCCTGGTGCGCCTCTGCGAGCACGACACGGTCGCGATCGTCGGCTCTCGGCGCGCGTCGGCGTACGGCGTCGAGGTCGCACGCTCGGTCGGTCGCGAGCTGGCCGCCTCGGGGTTGACGGTGGTCAGCGGCATGGCCCGTGGGATCGACGCGGCCGCGCATGCGGGCGCGCTGCGTGCGGGTGACGAGCTCGGCGCCCACGCGGACGCGCGACAGGCGGGTGGCACGATCGCCGTGCTTCCGGGGCCGGCCGAGCGCCCCTATCCGGCCTCGCAGAGCGCGCTGTACCGCTCGATCGTCGAGCGGGGAGTGGCGATCAGCGAGCTCCCGTGCGGCACCAGCGTGTGGAAGTGGTGCTTCCTCGCCCGCAACCGGCTGATCGCCGCGCTCGCGAAGCTGACGGTGGTGGTCGAGGCGGGCGTGCGCTCCGGCGCACTGCCCACCGCTGCCGCCGCCCGCGAGCTGGGCCGGCCAGTCGGGGCCGTGCCGGGTCGCGTGACCAGCGCCGAAGCGGCAGGCTCGAACGCGCTGCTGGCGGCCGGCGCGCGCGTCATCAGGGACGCCCAGGACGCGCTCGATTGCCTGTACGGAGTCGGCGCACGCTCGGTCCGGGCCGAGCAGCGGGAAGCGCTCGATCGCCAGCAACAGCAGCTGCTGCACGCGCTCGCCGAAGGCGAGACCGTCGCCGCTGCGCTCGCCCGCGCTGGGATCGCACCGGAGCGGGGACTGGCGGTCGCCGCCGAGCTCGAGCTCGGCGGCTGGCTACGGCGCGGGGCCGGAGGCAGCTATGTAGTGATCCCTTAGCAGTTGTCGCGTCCGGCGGGTGGAGGCCGTCGACGGCGTGACAGTCAGCCGGCGCCCTCGACGAATCCAGGCCGCGCGAACGCGGGATCCGGATAGGTGTAGAAGCCCTTTCCGGTCTTGACCCCGAGCTCGCCGCGATCAACATACGCCTTGAGAAAGGTGGCGTTGCGCCGCAGCTGGCGGCTGAACAGCAGCTTTCGAGCCCAGTAGTCGGTGATCGTCCAGGCGGTGTCGATGCCGACCAGGTCAAGCGCTCCGAACGGACCGGTCGGAGCCTTCGCCACCCCCATCCAGGCACGGTCGATGTCCTCGATCGATGCGACACCACGCTCTGCCAACGTGATCGCTTCGCGATTCATCGCGCTGTAGATGGCGTTGAAGACGTAGCCGTGGTGCTCGCGCTCGAGCACGATCGGGACCTGGCCGATCCGCCGCGCGAACTCCCGCACCGCCTCCGTCACCTCGGGCGTGGTGCCGCCGTGCGGCATCACGTCGGCGACATTGCTCACCCAGACCGGGAGGTGAAAGTGCAGCGCAATCACCCGATTCGGTCGCTTCGTGGCGCTCGCGAGCTGAGAGGGCAAGAGGGTCGAGGTGTTGGTCGTGAAGATCGCCCGCGGCGGACACAGCGCGTCGAACTGTGCGAGCACGCGGCGCTTGAGCTTGGGATCCTCGGGAACCGCTTCGACGAGGAGGTCGGCGTCGGTGGCTGCGGCATCGGCGTCGGCCGTCGAGCTGATCCGTTCCAGCGCGCTCTGCTTGAGCTCCGCTCCGATCGCGCCGTCCGAGACGAGACCCTGCGCATAGGTGTCGATCCGCTCGCCGGCGAGCTCGAGCGCAGCTGTGGCCAGGTCATACATCGCCACCTCGAACCCGTGGCCGGCGCACTGAAACGCGATCTGCTGCCCCATCGTCCCTGCGCCGACGATCACGACACGACGGATCTCATCGACCTGCACGCGACTCGCTCCTCCTGTTCGCCATCGAGATCGAGCCCTGATCTTCGCAGGCGCGCGCAGCTTGATCGCCACGACCGCGGTCGTCGGCGAGGGACGTCCGTGCGATCGTCCCTGCACGCCGGCTTCACGAGCACGCCTCTACGCTCGTGTGATGGCGATCCCGTGCGTGCTCTCGATCGCGGGCTCCGACTCCGGTGGCGGCGCCGGCATCCAGGCCGACCTGAAGGCGTTTGCCGCCTGCGGCGTCCACGGGACGACTGCGATCACGGCGCTGACCGCGCAGAACACGGTGGCCGTGACCGGCGTGCACCACGTTCCCGGCGAGATGATCGTGGCTCAAGTGCGGGCGATCGTGGACGACATCGGGGTGGACGCGGTCAAGATCGGGATGCTCGGCACGGTGGCGACGATCGACGCGGTGCGAGCCGCCCTGGAGCTGGTCGGGCGAGACGTTCCAGTCGTGATCGATCCGGTGATGGTGGCCGAGTCGGGCGCCGAGCTGCTCGAGCGCGCGGCCCGGCAGGAGCTGATCGAGCGGCTGTTCGCCCGCGCCACCGTGGTCACCCCGAACCTGCCTGAGGCCCGCGCGATCGTGACCACCGCGGGCGGCGATGGAGCGCGTGAGGCACCGGCGCTGGCACGCGAGATCAAGACGCTCGGACCGTCCGTCGTGGTCGTGACCGGCGGTCACCGCGCCGCGGCGGTTGACATCTTCGATGACGGGGAGCGATGCATCGAGATCCCGGGCCCGCGACACGGCGACGGCGCCGCCCACGGCTCGGGGTGCACGCACTCCAGCGTGCTCGCTGCCCGGCTGGCGTGGGGCGACGACCCCCTGACCGCGGCGCGGACCGCCAAGCGGATCGCCGCCCGAGCGATCGCCCACGGCCTGCGCGAGGTCGGCCACGGTGCCGGCCCCGTCGACGTGCTCGCGGCGGCGTTGCGGTCTTCGACGTGATCGCGCGCGCCGGACCCGTGCCCGCGCTCGGCGCCTGCCCGACCGGTTCTGACATAATCGGTGGGTGCGGTTTCTTCGGATGAGGCCCGGTCACGGTGAGGTGGTGATCGCCGAGGGTGATGTCGCGCAGGTGGAGGAAGAGCAGCGCCTTGTGGAGGAGTTCCGTCGCCAGCTGGACGGCGGCCTGTGGGCCGCCGTTCCCGTAGCTCATCCCGACGGGCGGCGCGAGGCCTGGATGGTCCAGAGCTTTGACGATGTCCCTCGGGACGCCGAGCGCGTGATCTTCTTCCCGCGCGCTGCCGGCGGGATCTGAGCGTCGGTCGGTGCTGCTGGCACTCGCTGCATCCGCCCTGGTCGCGCTCGCGCTGCTGTCGGATCTGATCTTTCCCCGGCTGGTCGCGGCATGGTCGCGGCATCGCGCCCGTCGCCGGAAGGCGCCGGAGCTGGCCTTCGATCCCGGTCGCGAGCGGCGCGCCGAGCAGCGGGCGCGCGAGCTACTGCGCTCGTGCGTGGGTGACGAGGAGTGGGCGATGTACCGGGAGCTCGGGTTCATCCGCGTGTGGGGAACCCAGCCGAGCGCGCGCGACGGACACGCGGGCGCCGAGTACGCCTACCTGGTCTACCCGCATCGACCGATCATCGCGTACCTCGCGCAGACCGGCCGCCTGCTCGGCGAGTACTGCGTCACCTTCCCCGACGAGAGCCGGCCGTACGGCAGCGCGTGGCTGCCTGACTCCGACGACGTGCTCGCCAAGTGGATGGCGCTGACCGGAGACGAGGATCGGCTGATCAGCACCGCCAACATGCACCTGCCGGGACGCCAGGTCGATCCCGCCCAGGTCGCTCGCGACCTGTGGCGGCTGTCGCGCTGGGAGCGCGCGCGCATGCGCGAGATCGCCGGCCGCGAGCTGGGCGCCCGCCGCGACACACTCGCCTGAGCGGCTGGCTCGATACAGTTCCGGCGCCATGGAAGCGGCTACCACGACCGATCTCAAGCGCCGCAGCCGGGCGCTGACCGAGGGTCCCGCCCGCGCCGCGGCGCGCTCCCAGCTGAAAGGGATCGGATACGACGACGAGGCGCTCGCGCGGCCACTGATCGCGGTCGCGAACACGTGGATCGAGACGATGCCGTGCAACTTCCACCTGCGTGCGCTGGGTGCCAAGGTCAAGGAGGGGATCCGCGCCGCCGGCGGCACGCCGATGGAGCTCAACACGATTGCGATCTCCGACGGGATCACGATGGGGCTGCCGGGGATGCGGGCATCGATGGCCAGCCGCGAGGTGATCGCGGACTCGATCGAGCTGGTCTGCGACGCCCACCAGTTCGACGCGGTGGTGGCGATCAGCGGCTGCGACAAGACGATCCCCGGGACCGTGATGGCGCTGTGCCGTCTGAACCTGCCGAGCGTGATGCTGTACGGCGGCTCGATTGCGCCCGGCCACTACAACGGCCAGCGGATCACGATCCAGGAGGTGTTCGAGGCGGTCGGGGCGCACGCCGCGGGGCGCATCGACGACGACGAGCTGGCGGCGATCGAAGCGGCGGCCTCGCCGGGGGCGGGCGCCTGCGCCGGCCAGTTCACCGCCAACACGATGGCGATGACGTTCGAGGCGATGGGCATCTCGCCGGCGCGCTTCTCCACGGTTCCGGCCACCGATCCCGACAAGCCACAGGTCGCCGAGCAGACCGGCGAGCTGATCATGGACGTGTTGCGCCGCGACCTCCGTCCCAGCGACGTGATCACGCGCGCCGCCCTGGAGAACGCGATCGCTGCGATCGCGATGAGTGGTGGCTCCACCAACGGCGTGCTGCACGTGCTGGCGGTCGCGCGGGAAATGGGGATCGAGCTGTCGATCGACGACTTCGATCGGATCAGCGCGCGCACGCCGCTGCTGTGTGACCTGAAGCCGTTCGGCAACTACGTGGCCCCCGACCTGTACGCGGCCGGCGGCGTGCCGCTGCTGCTGGCACGCCTCAAGCAGGCCGGGCTGCTGAACGAGTCGGCGATCACGGTCACCGGCCAGACGGCGGGCGAGCTGGCCGATCAGGCCACCGAGACCGACGGGCAGAAAGTGATCCGTCCGCTCGACGATCCGCTGGCGCCCGAGGGCGGCCTCGCGATCCTGCGCGGCAACGTCGCGCCGGACGGCTGCGTGGTCAAGCTGGCGGGGCACGAGTGGCGGCTGCACACCGGCCCGGCGCGCGTGTTTGAGGGAGAGGAGCAGGCGATGGCGGCGGTGACCGCGGGCGAGATCGAGCCCGGCGACGTCGTCATCATCCGCAACGAGGGACCCGCCGGCGGGCCGGGCATGCGCGAGATGCTGGGGGTCACCGCCGCGATCGTCGGCGCCGGACTAGGAGACGAGGTAGCGCTGATCACCGACGGTCGCTTCTCGGGCGCCACCCACGGCCTGATGGCCGCGCACGTCGCCCCGGAGTCCGTCCGGGGAGGACCGATCGGGGCGATCGAAACAGGCGATCAGATCACGATCGACGTGGCCGCCAGGCGCATCGACGTGGCCCTGTCCGACGAGCAGATCCGCTCGCGCCTGGCCGCCTACGCACCGCCGGACAAGCCCTCTGGGGTCGCTCTGAGCAAGTACGCGAGGCTCGTGTCGAGCGCCTCGCACGGCGCCACCACGCGCTGACGCGCTCGCCAAGGCGATCTGCGGGCCTGCGGCAGCGCGGACGGAAACTCCGGCCTCGGGAGGCAGTACGCGGTGGCCCGCGAGCCCGTCGGCCGATTCTGTGCAGGTCTTGTTAGACGCAGGTCAAACTTACGGGGAGCGGACGCAGTGAGCCGCTACCATCGAAGCGAGGGTCTGGGCACTCGCAGGCCACCGCAATCCGGTCCTTCCGTGGATATCGAAATGAGCACGGTGATCAGCTCGGGCGGGGTCAGATCGATGCGCCGGTGGCGCACTCGCTACCTGCTGGGCGTGGCGCCGGTCGTGGTGCTGGCGGCGGTCGCCGCGGTCGTGGTCCTGGCGCTCACCTCGACAGCCAGCGTGAGCGCTGACTCGGTCGCGCTCGCCCGCGTGAGCCTGCCGTTCGGCGGTGGCACGATCGAGCGACTGAGCGTCGTCGGCGGCCGCGAGCAGAAGCTGATCACAACCCGTCTCAGCGACGGCCGGATCTGGCCGACCGTGCGGCTCCGTCCCGGCGAGCGCGTGACGATCCACGCGGTCGTCAGGCGCCCGGGATGGCTGTCGTGGCTGACCGGGCGCACCGAGCACGTGCGCGCGACGATGTCGACGCCGGCCACGGCGCTGGTGTCGCAGTACCTGACGGTCCGTTCGGGCAATCAGCTGACGCTCAGCTTCAAGCGTCCGGTGCGGCTGCTGTCCTACGCCGCATCGGGGGCAGCGATGTCCCGCCACGTCCTCGCGACTCCGCGGAGCTCGTTCACGCTGAAGGCGCCGAGCTCGGCCGGAACGTTGGCGGTCGCCGTCGCGCCGCGGACCTGGGAGTCGCCGGGAACGACGTTCGTAACCTGGTTCCCGGCTGGTGCGGCCGCCAGCGCGGTGGCGCGTCCCGCTCCGGGTGCGCGGGTCAAGCCCGACACCCCGATCACGCTGACCTTCTCCAAGCCGGTCAGCCAGGTGCTCGGCTCGCATATGCCAGCCGTCTCGCCGCGCACCAGCGGCACCTGGCATCAGCTCAACGCGCACACGATCAGCTTCGAGCCGACCGGCTACGGCTACGGGCTCGGCGCCTCGATCTCGATTCCGCTCCCGGCTGGGGTGCATCTGGTCGGCGGCCAGAGTCGCGGCAGCGACCCGGTCGGCCACTGGTCGGTGGCGCCCGGCTCGACGCTGCGACTCCAGCAGATGCTGGCCAGCCTCGGCTACCTGCCGCTGAAGTTCAAGTCGTCGGAGGGTCGCATCAAGTCGCTTGCGGGGCAGATGAAAGCGGCCGTCCAGCCGCCATCCGGCAAGTTCACGTGGCGCTACGCGAACACGCCGTCGGCGCTGACCAGCGCGTGGGCGCCCGGCAGCTCCGGGGTGATCACCCGTGGCGCGATCATGGCGTTCGAGAACAACGAAGGGATGACGACTGACGGGATCGCCAGCCCGGCGGTGTGGAAGGCGCTGATCCAGGCTGACCTCAAGCATCAGCGCTCGACCTTCGGCTACACGTACGTGATGGTCAGCGAGGGCAGCCCGGAGACGATCCACGTGTGGCACAACGGCAAGATCGTTGTCAGCGGGCTGGTGAACACGGGCATCGCCGCGGCACCCACCGCCACCGGCGTGTACCCGGTGTTCGAGCACGTGCCGGTGACCACGATGAGTGGCTACAACCCCGATGGCAGCTACTACAGCGACCCCGGCATCCCATGGGTCAGCTACTTCAACGGGGGCGACGCGCTGCACGGGTTCATCCGTGCCGGCTACGGCTACCCACAGAGCCTCGGGTGCGTGGAGATGCCGTTCGCGGAGGCGCACGCCGTGTACCCGTACACGCCGATCGGGACGCTGGTCAACGTCAGCTGACGCCGCCCGCCACGAGCGGGACGGCGCCGGCCGACAGGGACGGCGCCGGACGACAGGGGCGGCTCGAACGGGCAAAGTCGCGATCGCGACGGCACGTTGCTCGCTCAGGGCCTGTATTGGCGCCGGGATGGGCAATCTGGCCCGTCCCGACACGAGTTGCCCGTTCGGACCGCCGTGGGGAGCTGCGGCGTCGCAGGGAGGCGAGCCGTGGCGGCGAATCCCGGTCATGCCGTGACTGACACCGCCACGTCCCCCGGCGCGACGGGCCCGCCGGGCACCGCTTCAGGTAGGGCGGGCTCGTCGGGCTCCGCCGCGCGTGCGGCGGCGCAGTCCGCCGCCGCGCCGGCCATGTCGGACGGCTGGCAGCAGGCGCTCGATGAGCTCGCGGACGATCTTCGCCGGCGTGCCGTCGCTCGCCACACGGTGCGGGCCTACCGGCTCGACTGCACGCAGCTCGCGCACTGGGCCACCGGCAAGCACGTTGAGCCGGCTAACGTTGAGTTGCGTACGCTGCGGCGGTATCTGGCGGCGCTGTCGGAGCAGGGGCAGGCGGCGACCACGGTGGCGCGCAAGCTGGCGGCGATCCGGGCGCTGTTTCGCGTCCAGGTAGCTGCCGGCCGCCGGCCCGACAACCCGGCGGAGCTGCTGAGCGCGCCGAAGCGGCCGCAGCGCCTGCCGCAGGTGCTGCGGCCGGGCGACGTGGCGGCGTTGTTGGACCGGATTCCCGTGACCACGCCACTGGAGCAGCGGGACAGGGCGCTGTTCGAGCTTGCCTACGCAGCCGGGCTGCGCGCCGAGGAGCTGGTATCGCTGGAGATCGGCGCCGTCGACTTCGACGCCGAGACCGTCAGGGTCGATGGCAAAGGTGGCAAGACCCGCCTCGTTCCCGTCGGCGAGCACGCGCTGGCGCGGCTCGCGAGCTACCTCGAGCGCGGCCGTCCGGCGCTGCTGACCAGCGCGGACGGGCGCGTCGCCGAGACCGCTCTGTTCCTGTCGAAGTCTGGCCGGCGGCTGTCGACCTCCGACGTGCGCCGCCGCCTGCGCACCTGGGTGCGGGCCGTGCCGGGCGGCGCTGCCGGCCTCGCCGGCACCCACCCACACGCGCTCCGCCACTCGTTCGCCACCCACCTGCTGGAGGGTGGAGCCGACCTGCGCGCGATCCAGGAGCTGCTCGGCCACGCCACGATCTCCACAACTCAGGTCTACACTCGGGTAGATTCGACGCGCCTCAGATCGGCCTATTCACGGGCTCATCCCCGGGCGTAGGGCATCAGGGGGACACGTGGAAACGAACGTCAAAGCGATCGAGCTCAGAGAGCTGTGGAGGCGCTACAAGGCTTCCGGTGACGACCGGGCGCGGGAGCGGCTGGTAATCGCCTACGCGCCGCTGGTCAAGTACGTGGCCGGGAGGATGAGCTCGGGCCTGCCGGCCCATGTGGAGGAGTCGGATCTGATCTCGTACGGCTTGACCGGGCTGATCTCCGCGATCGAGCGTTTCGATCTGAGCCGCGAGATCAAGTTCGAGACGTACGCGATCACGCGCATCCGGGGGGCGATCATCGATGAGCTGCGGACGCTCGACTGGGTGCCGCGGTCGGTGCGCGCTCGCGCCCGCGACATCGAGCGCGCCAACATGAAGCTGGAGGCCCGCTTCCAGCGGGCGCCGACCGACGAGGAGATGGCGGCGGAGCTGAGCATGACCACGGCGGAGCTGCAGGAGGCGCTGCTGCAGATCTCGCACTCGACGATCATCGCCCTCGACGAGCTGTGGAACGTGTCTGACTCGAGCGGCGACCAGGTGTCACTGCTGGACACGCTGCCCGACCGCGACGCTCCGGACCCCCAGGCGGTGGTCGACCAGGGCGAGCTGCGCGATCGGATCGCCGACGCGATCGCCGCGCTGCCCGAGCGGGAGAAGCTGGTGATCGCGCTGTACTACTACGAGAACCTGACCCTGCGCGAGATCGGTGAGGTGCTCGGGGTGACGGAGTCGCGCGTGTCGCAGCTGCACACGAAGGCGGTGCTGCGGTTGCGCTCGAAGCTCGGTGGCGAGCTCGAGTAGCTCTGGAAGCGGGCACGCCCGCGCCGGCGACGCACCACGCCTGCCCGGCGATGCACCACGCCCGTGCCGGCACTGGGCCAGGGCCGTGCTGACGATGCACCACGCCCGCGGCGGCACTAGGCCAGGGCCGCGCCTGGTACGAAGCGATAAGGTCGGATTTTCGCGTCGAGTGCTCGCTCGCGCCTGCCGGTGAGCACTTATCCCGAGTGAGAGGAGCAGAGCATGCACAAGGCCGCGGATCGCATCCGTAACGTGGCGCTCGTCGGCCACCGCGGAAGCGGCAAGACCTCGCTGCACGAGGCGCTGCTGTTCCAGGCCGGCGCGATCAACCGCCTCGGGTCGGTCCCCGATGGGACGACCGTGTCGGATGCCGATCCCGACGAGAAGGCACGGCAGCTGTCGATCTCGGCGGCACTGACGTCGTTCGAGTGGCAGGAGCGCCGGGTCAACCTGCTGGACACACCCGGCGATCCTAGCTTCGTGGCCGATGCGCTCGGGGCGCTGCGGGTGTGCGAGTCAGCGGTGTTCGTGATCAACGCGATGATGGGGGTGGAGGTGCAGACCAACCGGCTGTGGACGCGCGCGGCCGAGCTCGACCTCGCTCGCCTCGTGTTCGTCAACATGCTCGATCGGGAGCGAGCTGACTTCTTCCGGACGCTCGACTCGCTGAAGGCGGCGTTCGGCGCGCACGTCGTCGCCACGGAGATCCCGATTGGCGCCGAGCAGGATGTGAGCGGCATCATCGACCTGGTCGACATGACCGCCTACGAGTACGAGAACCCATCCCCACCGACCCGCGAGAACTGCCGGGAGATCCCGATCCCCGACGAGCTGCAGGCGCAGGCGGAGGAGTACCGGGAGAAGCTGATGGACGAGGTGGCCGAGAACTCCGATGCGTTGATGGAGCGCTACCTGGAGGGAGAGGAGATCTCCCACGAGGAGATCGTCGCGGCGCTCAAGGACGGCACCAACCATGGCCAGATCTTCCCCGTCACGTGCGGCGTCGCCACCCGCAACCTCGGCGTGGGGCGCCTGCTGGACGCGATCGTCGAGGACCTCCCGTCGCCGGTCAAGCACGGCAGCCTGGAGGTGGGGGAGGTGACGCTCGAGCCGGACGAGAGCAAGCCGCTGTTCGCCTACGTGTTCAAGACCCGGGCCGACCCGTTCGCCGGGCGGATCAACCTGTTTCGGGTCTATCAGGGCGTGATCAAGCAGGACTCGCAAGTGCTCAACACGCGCTCGCACGCGAAGGAGCGCGTCGGCCAGCTGCTCACCTTCGAGGGCGGACAGAACAAGCACGTCACCGAGTTCGGCCCCGGCGACATCGGCGCCGTCGCCAAGCTCAAGGAGACGCGGGCCGGAGACTGGCTGGCCGCCCGCGACGAGCCGATCGAGATGCCCAGCATCAAGCTGCCGGCCCCGGTGATGGCGTTCGCGGTGGAGCCCAAGAGCAAGGGCGACGAGGACAAGGTGTTCACGGCGCTGCGCCGCCTCCAGGAGGAGGACCCGACGATCGACCTGCACCGCGATCCGCAGACCGGCGAGCAGATCGTGGCCGGGCTCTCGCAGATGCACGTCGAGGTGATCGTCGACCGGCTGCGCTCCCGGTTCGGCGCCGAGGTCAACCTGAAGCCGCCGCGAGTGCCCTATCAGGAGACGATCCGCAAGCCCGCCAAGGCGCACGGCCGTCACAAGAAGCAGACCGGTGGTCGCGGCCAGTTCGGTGACTGCCACATCTCGATCGAGCCGCTCGACGTCGGTGCCGGTCAGTCGGGGTTCGAGTTCGTCGACGAGATCAAGGGCGGCGTGATTCCCGGCTCGTTCATCCCGGCCGTGGAGAAGGGCGTGCTGGAGGCGATGCAGGAGGGGGTGGTCGCCGGCTACCCGGTCAAGGGCGTCCGCGTGCGCCTGTACGACGGCGCCTTCCACTCGGTCGACTCCTCGGAGCTGGCGTTCAAGCTGGCCGGCTCGCTGGCGATGAGGGAGGCGATGCAGGCGGCCGCGCCGGTGCTGTTGGAGCCGATCATGACGGTCACCGTCAGCGTCCCCGAGGAGTCTGTCGGCGACGTGATCGGCGATCTCAACTCGCGCCGCGGGCGACCGCTGGGGATGCAGCCGAGCGGAGGCGGCATGACCGAGGTCAAGGCCGAGGTACCGATGGCGGAGATGCTCGCGTACGCGCCCGACCTGCGGTCGATCACCGGCGGCCAGGGCGAGTTCACGATGGAGTTCCTGCGCTACGAGGAGGTGCCGAGCCACCTCGCCGGAAAGGTCGTGTCCGAGGCCCGGCAGGAGACCGTCAAGGCCTGATTCGCAGCCGAGCCGCCGCCCGGCGCGCGCCACCTGCTCGGTCCGTCCGGTCCGCTACGGTAAGGGCCGCTGCGCTGACGGAGCAGTGCCTGCCAGATGACCACCAAGGACATTCGCACCTCCCACGCTCACACCGTCGTCTGCGACGTCTGCGGACGCACGCTGCTGCGCGGCGAGCGCGCAGAGGTCTACATCGCCGGCAGCGACCGGCGCTCGGTGTGCGAGCTGTGCACGCCCCGCGCGCTGCACGAGGGCTGGGTGCGCGAGGGGACGCTGCCGGAGTACGACCGATCCGCCGCCGGGGCGAGCCGGCGCCGCGGTCTGTTGGCGCGCCTGCGCCAGCGCCGCCGGGCCGGGGCTCGAGCGCCGGCGGCTCGGCCGACGCTCGATGACGAGCTGTCCGGACGGGCGTGGGATCAGGCCGAACCAGATCGCGGCTCGGGTCAGGCCGCCGCGGCGGTGAACGCTGAGAGCAAGTGGGATCAGGTCGCTGCGGGGGTGGATCCCGATCGTGGCTGGGGTGAGCCCAATGCGGGGGTGGACCCTGATCGTGGCTGGGGTGATCCCGCTGCAGGGGTGGACCCTGACCGTGCCGACCCGCGGATCGACCGAGCTGAGGCCGAGCCGGTGGCGGGTTGGCAGGATGGTGATGCGCCGCTCGCTGCCGAGCTCTCAGGGTCCGGAGACGGTCGTGGAGAGGCCTGGCTACCGGAGGAGCCGGACCCCCTGCGCGAGGAGCTCGGTCCGACTGATGTGCCCACCAGCACCTCGCGCGTCCGGCGCCCCCGCTCGACCCGCGAGCCGGCCGCAGACGAGCTCCGACCGCTGCGTCCCAGCCGGCGCGGGCGACGCCGGTCGGGGAGCTCATCTGCCAAGGAGCGGCACGCACAGCCGCGCGAGCCGCGGCACGTTCGCGCGGTGCCCAGCAGCCACGAGCAGAAGATCGCTGCCGCGGTCAAGCTATTCAACCAGTCCGAGCACAGGCGAACGGTCGCCGGCGTCGCCAAGTCACTGGGCGGACCGTGCGTGAGCGTCCTGCCCGCGGCCGAGCCGCCCAGCCTCGTGCAGATCGTGATCAGCTGGGAGCTGTGCTGGTACCGGTACGCCGTGGACCTCTCAGAGGAGCCGCCGAGCGTGCGCGTCGACGGGCAGGGCTCCGAGCTGTCGGAGCTGACCGCGGCGGAGCAGACCGCCACCGCCCAGGCCGACGACACCGGGCAGCTGCTGATCGGCTGACGCCGGTCGCGACGGCCCGACGGCGTACGCCTGACAGCACAGGTAGGATTGCCGCAGCCGTGATCTACTGCGTGGTTCCCGAGGCACTCGCGGACGAGCTGTTCGACAAGCTCACCGACTATTACGCCGGCGATCCGAACGTGACCGTGATCGTCGAGCGGCGCAAGGCCTCCCGGCGTGGCCGCGGCGGCGAGAGCCCCGCGAGCGACGACACCCGCGTCGTGCGGGACCGGCGCCGGCCTCGCGTGGTCGGCGAGTTGCCGGACGTCTCCTCCGGCGGCTGAGCCGCGGTGGGGGAAGGCACGCTGGTGCTCCACATCGACGGCGGCGCCCGGGGCAACCCCGGCGCGGCCGCGATCGGCGTGGTGATCTCGCGGCCCGACGGGGAGCTGGTCGAGGAGCTGGCCGAGACGATCGGCGTAACCACCAACAACGAGGCCGAGTACCGGGCGCTGCTGCGGGCGCTCGAGCGCGCCACTGAGCTCGGCGCCCGGCGGATCCGGATCTTCAACGACTCCGAGCTGATCGCACGGCAGCTGACCGGCGCCTACCGCGTCAAGCACGCGACGATGAAGCCGCTGCACGCGGAGGCGATGGCGCGGCTGACGCGGTTCAAGGAGTGGAGCATCGAGTCGGTGCCGAGGGCGCGTAACGCGGACGCCGACGCGCTCGTCAACCGGGCGCTGGACGCCCGCTCGTGATCGTCGTCCCACCCGCCCGCTGGACGCCCGCTCGTGATCGTCGTCCCGCCCGCCCGCTGGACGCGCGCTTGTGATCGTCGTCCCGCCCGCCCGCTGGACGCCCGCTCGTGATCGTCGTCCCGCCCGCCCGTTTGACGCCC
>JASHQV010000175.1 GCA_030038955.1 Solirubrobacteraceae bacterium | reverse complement strand
CGCCGAGCGCGCCGAAGATCCCGAAGTTCGGCTTCCACGTGGAGTGGACGAGAAACGCGACCCCGAACCTGGCGATCGACGGCCGTGCGCCGTTCACCACCTGGTAGACGATCTCGACCAGCACGAACACGGCCAGCAGTCCGGCCAGCGCGCAGAGCCCGAGCATCGTTCGATCGCCGAGGCTGATGTGCGGCCGGACCCGAGGCCGGTCGGCACGTTTGGGCACCATGAAACGTGCCGACAACGAGGAGGACACGAGGCGTCAGCCTAGGGCGAGCAAGCGCGCGCGCCTAACCCCGTTCACGAGATTTACAAATCTCGGTCACAAGTCGGCAACGGCAGCCCGTAGCGGCACCGCGATGCTAGCCGCGACGCGTATCCACGGCTTGGTCGGGAGTCTGAGGACCGCACGTCGCCTCTGTCCAAACGGCGAAAGGAACACACAAGTGGCTTTCAAGAGAACGGTCAGGCTGGCCGCCTTGACGATGCTCGCCGGCGCCCTGTCGGCGGTGGTGGCCGCCTCGGCATCGGCCTCGACGCAGCTGATTGGTGCCGGGTCAACGCTGATCGCGCCCCTCGAGGCAGCGTGGGGGCCAGCGTGGGCGAGCGCCTCCGGCAATCCCGCTCCGCAGTACTCGGCCGTCGGCTCGGGAACCGGCCTCAAGGACATCGCCGAGGGCCTCGTGGACTTCGGCGCTTCCGACGCGCCACTGTCGGCGTCGACCACGCCCTGCAGCTCCTGCTACCAGATCCCGTGGGCACTGAGCGCCACCGGTATCGGCTGGAACGTGAAGGGCGTCAAGCACCTGAAGCTGACCGGCAAGGTGCTGGCCGAGATCTACCTCGGCAAGATCACGAAGTGGAACAACAAGGCGATCACGAAGCTCAACAAGCACGAGCACTTCCCGAACGAGTCGATCGTTCCGTATCACCGCTCGGACGGTTCGGGTGACTCGTACGCGTTCAGCAACTACCTGTCGAAGGTCAGCAGCGCGTTCCACAGCCAGGTCGGCACGTCCACCAAGCCTTCCTTCCCGGTTGGACCGGGCGCGGACGGCAACAGCGGCATGGTCACGGCCGTCCAGAGCACGCCGGGCAGCATCGCCTACATCGCCGTGTCCTACCTGATCGGTCACAGCATGGGGGCAGCGGCGATCGAGAACGCCGCCGGCCGCTTCGAGGAGCCGAACGAGAGCGCGATCAGTGATGCGGCCAAGTCGCTCAAGCACATACCGTCGGACCGCGAGCTGCACATCGTCGATCCGCCGAAGTCGGCCAAGACCGCGTATCCGATCTCGACGTTCACGTACGTGATCTTCAGGTCACATGATCCGCTGGGTCACGGTGCCGAGCTCAAGTCGTTCATCAAGTATGCGATCGGCACCGGCCAGAAGTTCGCTCCGCATCTCGACTTCGTGCGGCTGCCGAAGAAGGTCAAGAGCGCCGACGAGTCAGCCCTGAGCCTGATCCACTAGCTCGACCAGACAGCAGCCGCTGTGAACGGCCCGGTCGCCTGGCAGGCGGCCGGGCCGTCTTGTTCAGCGGGCGGCGTCAGCCGTGGCTTGCGCGCGCGACCGACCGATCGATCGTCGTTGGTGCCGTCAGAAGCCGCTGCGGGTCACTTCCAGGGCCCGCTCGGCCAGCTGCGCGACCGCGTCGCCGAACGACTTCAGGTACGGGTCGTCGGTGGTGCCCTGCAGTGCGCGCCTGTAGTTGCCCTCCATGAACACGACGCCCTTCCACAGCGCCAGCGTCACGTACCAGTCGAGCGCCTGCATCGAGCGCCCCGACCGCTGCTCGTAGCGAGCGATCATCTGCCGGCGCGAGGGGAACCCGGGCAGCGCCGTGACCGTCTGCAGGTTGAAGCCGCCGAGCGCGTCGCCGTGCTCGTGCCAGTGGATCATCAGGTACCCGAGGTCGGCCAGCGGGTCGCCGATCGTCGCCATCTCCCAATCGAGGATCGCGTTCAGGCGCGCCGGCGCCGCAGTCGCGAAGATCGTGTTCCCGAGGCGGTAGTCGCCGTGCACGATCGTCGCCGACGGCGAGCTCGGCATGTTCGCCGTGAGCCACCTCCCGACCTCCTCGACGGCGGGCAGCTCACGCGTCCGGTTGTGCTCCCACAGCCCCGAGAAGCGACGCAGCTGGCGCTCCAGGTAGCCACTCGGACGGCCCAGCTGCCCCAAGCCAGTCGCGCGCCAGTCGACCGCGTGCAGCTCCGCCAGCGCGTCGATCAGCCGCTCGGCGATCCGCCCGCGCTCCTGCTCGTTGTCGAGTGCGGCCGGCAGCCGGTCGGTGATCGCGATCCCGTCGACCTGCTGCATCACGTAGAACGGCGCCCCGATCACGGTTGCGTCCTCGCACACGGCCAGCAGCTTCGGCGTCCGCACTGGGGTCGCCTCGAGCGCCGCCAGCAGCCGCGCCTCGCGCAGCACGTCATGGGCGGACGGCGGCAGCGGCCCGCGCGGCGGCCGGCGCAGGATCACGCCGCCCGAGAGCGCGAACGTCACGTTTGAGTGGCCCTCGCCGACCGGCGCGGCGGACAGCTCATCGCCCCCGGCGAGCCCAGCCTCGCGTAGGAACTGCCGCAGCGGTGCAAGCACCAGCAGCGGCTCGCGCTCGTTGGCCGCCCCCTGCTCGTGGGTCTCGACGATGTCGTCGGGTGCGGCGGCGGTCGGGCTCATGCGTCCGCCGTCAGCCTATCGACGCGTGCCTGGCCGCCGTACAGACGCGTGCCTGGCCGCCGTACAGACGCGCACCCCGCCGCCGGCGGCTTGGGGCACGCCGGCGGCGCCAGGGCGTTACACCGGGAGCGGGGCGCGGCCGCCGATGATGCGGTCGAACCGCCACCCCGTGAGCTGCTCCCGGCTGCCCGCGAGCCCCACGACGATCGCTCCCGTTCGCTGCTCGATCGCGGCGAGCAGGGCGGCCATGTGGTCCCGCAGGGCGGCTCCACGCTGGCTCTCGTCGGTGGCCCAGTCGGACGCTTCTGCTTCCTCCACGAGGATCGTCACGCGGTCGGGGTGGCGGCGCGCGATCTCCTCCACGAGCGCCTCGCCGGAGCTCGTGGGATCGACGATGGCTAGCAGGTCACTCATGCCGCTGAGTCTCGGGCGGCGTACTTAAAGATCGGTTAAGGCGAGCGCAGAATTCCCTCTCATAATCAGAAGAATGCCCGAGCTTCCCGAAGTCGAGATCACCGCGCGGCTGATCGGTGCCGCCGTGGCCGGGGCGCGCGTGGAGTCGGCGCTGGCGCCCGGGATCAACGCCCTGAAGACGTTCGAGCCGCCGCTGAGCGCGCTCCAGGGACACACGCTGCTGGATGTGCGGCGGCGCGGCAAGCTGTTCCTGGTCGGCATCGGCGGCGCCGAGCCCGGCGCCGTGGCGCGTCCCGAGCTGACGCTGCTGGTCCACCTGATGTCGGCCGGCCGCCTGCAGCTGTTCGACAGGCGAGCGTCGCTGCGCGATCGCAGCTCGCGGCTGCTGCTGCGCCTCGACGACGGGCGCGAGCTGCGGCTGCGCGAGTTCGGCACCCGCCAGCGGGCCTGGGTCAAGCTGCTGCGGTCGGCCGAGCTCGAGTCCGAGCCGACGCTCGCCGCGCTCGGCCCCGAGGCGTGGCCCGACCCGCCGCCGCTGCGCGAGCTGCTCGACCAGCCTCGGCCGCTGCACGGACTGCTCCGAGACCAGCAGGTGCTCGCGGGGATCGGGCGCTCGTGGGTCGACGAGATCCTCCACGCCGCCCAGCTGTCCCCGTTCCGGCGCGGCACCGACCTCGACGACGAGCAGGCGGAGACCCTGCGCGGCGCGATCGTCGCCGAGCTCGGCCGCGCGATCGCCCACTACGAGCAGGTGCTGAGGCTGCCGATCCCCGACAAGCTGCCGATGCCGCTGCGCGTCCACCGCCGCAACGGCGAGCCGTGCCCTCGCTGCGGCGAGCAGCTGCAGGCCGTGTTCTACGAGGACTACGTGATGACCTACTGTCCCCGCTGCCAGACCGACGGCAAGGTGCTGAAGGACCGCCGCCTCAGCCGCCTGCTCAAGTAAGCGTCCGGAGAAGAATTAGCTCGCGTTTTTGGCGGCGTCTGGACGCGCCTGGCGAGAGGCCGTGACACCGCCGTACCACCAGTACGTCTTGTGTCACGGCCTCTCGCCAGCCACGCCCAGCCACTCCCCAAAGCTCACGACTAATTCTCCTACGGACCCTAAGCGTCCACACGGGGCACGCACCCGCTTCCCAGCGGCGCCGCCCGTTGCCGGGCGGCGCCGCCGGTACTACCGTTCGCAGCTACCCACCAGACCGGGCCCCGCGGGGCGCGGCCGAGGACCTTCGAGGAGAGGCACAGCATGGCCCTGAGCGAGGCGACGGTTCACACGCCACTACTGATCGGCGGCGAGGAGCGGGAGACGATCGGCTCGTTCGCCGTGAGCGACCCTCACGACGGCTCGGTGGTCGGGCGCGCGGCTGCGGCGACCGAGCAGGACGCGCTCGACGCAGTCGCCGCCGCGCAGGCGGCATGGCCGGCCTGGCGGGCGCTGTCCGTCGCGGAACGCGTCGACGCCTGCCTGCGCTCGCTGGCCGAGCTCGACGGCGACTTCGACGAGCGCGCGGCGACCCTATCGCGCGAGAACGGCAAGATCCGCTTCGAGGCCGAGATCGATCTGCACGTGTTCGTCGGCCGCTTCCACGAGGCAGCCAAGTTCGCGCCGGAGCTGGAGCGGAGCGAGCACGTCCCGGCGCCGCCGTTCAGCACCACGATCGAGCACGTCTCGCAGGGGGTCGTGACGATCATCTACCCGTTCAACTGGCCGCTGGCGATCCTCGCGGCGAGCCTCCCGCACGCACTGATGGCTGGCAATACCGTCGTCGTCAAGCCACCCCCGACGACGCCGCTGTCATCGGTGCTGACGCTCCGGCATCTCGTGCGGGCGCTGCCGGCGGGCGTGCTCAACGTGGTCACGGGCGCCGACCCGGTGGTCGGCCCGGTCGTCGTCGGCGATCCCCGGATTCGCCACGTCTGCTTCACGGGCAGCGTCAGCGGCGGCGGCCGAATCATGCAGATGGCGGCGCCACAGCTGACTACCGTGACGCTCGAGCTCGGTGGTAACGACCCGGCGGTCGTGCTCGACGACTGCACGCTGGACGAGACGACGCTCGCGCGGATCGCGGCGGCGACCTGGATGACGACCGGCCAGGTGTGCATGGCGCTGAAGCGCCTGTACGTGCCGCGCCGCCGCTACGACGTCGTCGTCGACGGGCTGCGCTCGTGGCTCGATGGCCAGCGGCTCGGCCCGGGACTCGATTCGCGGACGACGATGGGGCCGTTGAACATGAAGCGCCAGCAGAGCTTCGTCGAGAACCTGCTGACCGAGTCGCGCTCGCGCGACACCGAGATCATCGAGGGCGGCGAATACCTGGAGAGCGTCGACCCGAGCGCGGGCAACTACATGCTGCCGTCGATTGTGCTGAGCCCTGCCGCCGACGAACCGGTGGTGGTGGAGGAGCAGTTCGGCCCGACGCTGCCGGTGATCCCCTACGACAGCGAGGACGAGGCCGTGCGGCTGGCCAACGACACCTGGGCTGGCCTGTGCTCGTCGGTGTGGTCCGACGACGACGAGCACGCGATGCGGGTCGGTCGCCAGCTGCGCAGCGGCGTCACCTTCTTCAATAATCACAACGCCACGGCGGTCGACGAGCGAACTCCGTTCGGCGGCTTCAACCAGAGCGGCATCGGCCGCGAGCTCGGCCGCGAGGGCCTGTTCGGGTTCACCGAGACGCACGTGCTGGCGGTGCCGGCCCCGGCGGCCGAGTCCGAGGACGGGGCCGCGCGCTGATGCCGTCCCGGGGGCGGCCCGCCTGCGGCGGGCCGCCCCCGGGGACGCGTCCGCGAGACCGCTCCGGGGCCGCGTCAGCCGTCCCTGAATCAGTAGGATCTCGGGCGTGATCGAAACTGGCGACGTGGCCCCCGACTTCGAGCTTCCCAACCAGCACGGCGATCCGGTCAAGCTGTCCGACCTGCGCGGCAAGCCGGTCGTCCTCTACTTCTACCCAAAGGCGGACACGCCCGGTTGCACGACGCAGGCGTGCGGCGTCCGCGACCACCATGCCGACTACGCCAAGCTCGGCGCGATCGTGCTTGGCGTCTCCCCGGACGCGGTCAAGCCGATCGCCAAGTTCGACGACAAGTTCGGTCTCGGCTTCCCGCTGCTGTCCGACGCCGATCACGCCGTCGCCGAGGCCTACGGCGTGTGGGTCGAGAAGTCGCGGTACGGGCGCACCTACATGGGCAACGAGCGCACGACCTTCGTGATCGGAGGAGACGGGGTCGTCACCGACGTGTTCCGCAACGTCAAGCCGGCCGAGCACGACGAGCTCGTGCTCGCTGCTCTGGCCGATTAGCCGCTACTCAGAACCAGCATCTGAGGCGCACGGCCGAGCTGCCAGTCGGTCGATCGCCCGACTGCCGGTGAATGGTCTGCTGCGATAGTTGACCTGTGGAGCTTCGTCCCGACTATCCGGTGCGCACGGCCCGCCTGTTGCTGCGCCCCCTTTCGGCAGCTGACACCGATGCGCTGCTGTCGTACCGCTCGCTTGCGGAGGTCTGCCGGTTCGTGCCGTTTGAGCCGATGACCGTCGCCGTGGTCGCAGGCAAGCTGGAGGATGGATGGTCCCGGACACAGATCACGGCTGAGGGCGAGGCTGTGACGCTCGGCATCGAGCTGATCGACACCAGCCAGCTGATCGGCGACGTGATGCTCCACTTCCACAGCGCAACGCATCGTGGTGGCGAGGTTGGCTGGGTGCTCAACCCCAGCTACTCCGGCTGTGGCTACGCGACCGAGGCCGTCCACGCCGTACTTCACCTCGCCTTCGATCAGCTCGGCCTGCACCGCGTGATCGCGAGGGTGGACGCCCGCAACGAGGCCTCGCTGAGGCTTGGAGCCCGTCTTCGGATGCGTCGGGAAGCGCGCCTGATCGGCAACGAGTGGTTCAAGGGAGCGTGGAGCGACGAGATCGACCTGGCGCTGTTGGAGGACGAGTGGGCAGCCCAACATCCGGCGGGCCTCGGGTCGTGTGCGTGGCCGCTTGTCGCGTCGTCTCGCGCTCCGCGGTAGAGGAACCGCTACCAGCCCGTTGCGACGACTCGCAAGCAGGTCTGCACGAGCGGCGAGCGGTCGCGCTCGATCTCGTAGCGATCCTGAAGCTTGCGCCAGCAGCGCTCGCTCGTCCCGAGGTAGCGGTCGGACCGAGCGCGCTAGCGGGCGTGATGCCGACTGCGATGGACGATCTCGTTGATGCGACGCGGGGACACGCCGACAAAGAGGGAGAGCTGTTCGCTGAATGCTGCCGGCGCCGTCTCTATCAGAGCAGCAACTCCAGCTCCAGCTCATCGTGGATGGGAATGCCGTGCCTGCCAACGAGCGGGATGCTGGCCTTCAGTCGGCGCGCCTGATCTACGGCTCCAGGATGAACGGCCACGAGTCGGAGGCCGCGTCGCTGGTAGAAGCCGAGCGCGTCGAGGTTGTCGTTGCTGGTGATCAGCCAAAGCCGGCGGCACGACCGTTGCCTGGCCTCGTCCTCGACTGCCGTCAGCAGGAGCGAGCCAACCCCCTGTCGCTCCGTGAACGCATCAAGCGTGACCAGCTCGCACTCGTCGTGATGCACGTCGAACGTCGCCAGGCCGACGATCTCGTCGTCGTCGGCGCAGACCAACGTCGGTAGACGCGACGCCTCGTGCACGCGTCCGCGGCTGACCACCTGCGGGGATCCCCACAGGCGCGTCAGGCACTGTTCGAGCCATGGCCGCTCGTCCACTCGGAGCATCCGCACCTGACGGCTCACGTTATCCGCGGTGGTCATGACTGCGGACGGCCGTGTCTATCGGGCTGTGGTAGCTCCAGATCGCCGTCGTCTGAGACCGCGGTCCGGCTCGGACGCCGTGCCGAGACGATGTCGCGCGGATGCCGTGCCGACACGCTCCGGCCCGGATGCCGTGCCGAGACGATCCCGCCCGGATGCCGTGCCGACGCGGGCGGCCCGCTTGATCACGCCCGCGGGTCGAAATTCGCCAGACTATCCATCGATTTTCGTCCCGCGATTGCACCGAGATCGATACGCCGAGGCGGGGCTGAGCCCAGCAGATCACGTACGTCAGGCTGGCGGCGTGCGTACGGGGCGACGGTCAAGCCCGGGCATCCCCTCGATGTCGTCGGGGTTGCCGCTGCGCAGCGGCAGCCCGTTGGCGATCGCGGTCGCTGCGATACAGCGTGTCGCATGCCCGAGCTCCATCAACGGCCGTGAGGTCAGCTAGGAGAGGCCCTCGCGCGCTTCGCGCACGAGCGTGACCGCCTCGGGGAACACGACCGCCATCACCGAGCGCAGCTGCTCGGCCTGCTGCTCGGTGGTGCCCTGGATGTTCACCCGGTTGAGCGAGGCCACGGTGAGGTCGACCGCCAGCTTGATCGCGTTGTCGGCCCAGGCCAGCTTCTGAGCGCCCTGCATCTGTTCGGCGAACTCGCCGAGGCGTCTCTGAATCTCATCGGGGTCTCCGAAGAGACCGCCAAAGCCACTTCCTTCCATCGGCTAATCGTACTCCGGGACGGTGGGGAGCTCCGCGCATCGACGTCCGTCTAGCATTGCCGAGCGAATGAGCTTCGAGTCCCCCGCTGGTGCCGCCGAGCAGGTGCGCTACGAGTCGAGCGTGCGCAGCCGCTACGCAGTGGTGGCGCTGATCGCCGGCGTGCTGCTGGTCGCCCAGGCGGTGATCCAGTACACCGGGCCGCACACGACGGTGTCCGAGCTGACGCTCGACCTGATCACCGCCCACAAGCGCTTTCCGCTCGATCTGATCGGATCGGTGCTGGACTGCCTGGGGCTGATCGCGCTGGCGATCATGCTCGCCTGGCTGCACCGGATCTCGCGGGCCCGCAGCCCCGAGATTCGCGACTTCATCCGCTGGCTGACGCTGGCGGGGGCGGTTCTGTCAGGAGTGATGGCGGTTGCGTACGCGGCATTGATCGCGGTCAAGGCCAGCCAGTTCGTGGCGCACGGCAACCAGAGCTACGTCGAGGCCGACGCGCTGACCAGCGGCGGATTCACGACGATCATGCCGATCCTCGCCCAGCTCGGATCGTTGCTGCTCACGGTCGGCTTCATCTGGACCTCGCTGAACGCCACGCGGATCGGCCTGCTGACCCGGTTCGTCGGATATCTGGGAGCGCTGGCGGGGCTGTTCGTGCTGTTCCCGATCGGCACGCCCGTCCCCGTCGTGCAGGGCTTCTGGCTGCTGTCGATGGCGGTGATGATCGCCGGCTACTGGCCCAACGGCTCGCCTCCGGCGTGGGAGTCCGGGACCGCGGTCCCGTGGACGCCGCTGTCGCAGCCGCGGCAGCGCCCCGCTCGCCAGCCCCCGCGGCAGCGGGTGACACGCGGGCAGCTGGCCGCCTCGGCGGCCCGCGCGAGTGCGAGCGAGGCGACTGCCCGTGAATCCGACTCCAATCAGGGCGGGAACGGTGGGCCGGCGAGCCCCAAGGCCGCCGGCCCTGACGCGACTGCCGCCGCCCGCACGCGCGCCACGACGCCCAAGCGCAAGCGCAAGCGACGCCGCTGAGCGCCTACCCCCAAGCGCAGGCGACGCTGCTGAGCACCTACGGGAGAAACGTTTGTCTAGTGTGCTCAAGGACATCCCTCGAACAAACGTTTAGGCTGGGCCGGATCGCGTCAAGTCCTTGATCTGCCCGCGCCGATGTGAGTCCTGAACCCCGTCGGCGGGGCTATGGACAGGCTCCGCCGGTCATATTTCCGCTTTCGGTCCCCTGACTGCGGAAAACCCCTCACTTCGCCCCCGGTTCCCCGACCGGGGGCGAAGTCGCTTGTTCGGGGAGCTGCCGAAGACGCTGACGGGGAAGGTCCGGCGGATCGAC
>JASHQV010000174.1 GCA_030038955.1 Solirubrobacteraceae bacterium | reverse complement strand
TGGAACACGCTGGTCGAGCAGCTGCGTCCGCGCTCGTCGCGGACGGCCGGCGCTGGTGCCGGCCCCAAGGCCGGCACCAGCGCCGTCACCCCAATCCCGCTCGGCCAGGTCGAGGCCGAGGAGCACGAGCGCCTACGCACCGGCATCGGCGAGCTCGACAACGTGCTCGGCGGGGGCCTCGTGCCGGGCTCGCTGGTGCTGCTTGGCGGCGCACCGGGGATCGGCAAGTCGACGCTGACGACGATGGCGCTGGCGCAGCTGAGCGCCGCGGGACACGACACGCTGTACGTGTCCGCCGAGGAGTCGCCCGCCCAGATCCGCCTGCGAGCGGGACGGCTGTCGGGCGGGACGCCGCTGGCGATCCCGGTGATCGCGGAGACCGATCTGGAGGCGGTGCTGGCGACGCTCGGCCAGCTGCAGCCGGAGGTCTGCGTGATCGACTCCGTGCAGACGCTGCACTGCGCCGAGCTGAGCGGGGCGCCGGGCTCGGTCGGGCAGGTGCGCGAGGCGGCGGCCGAGATCATGCGCGTCGCCAAGCGCAGCCGCACCGCGGTGATGCTGGTCGGCCACGTGACCAAGGACGGCGCCCTGGCGGGACCGCGGGTGCTCGAGCACCTGGTCGATTGCGTGCTCCACTTCGAGGGCGAGCGCGAGCGCACCTACCGCACGATCCGTGCGCTCAAGAACCGCTTCGGCTCCACCAGCGAGGCGGGCGTGTTCGAGATGCGCGACGACGGGCTCGTCGAGGTGGTGGACGCCTCGGCCCGGTTCGTCTCGCACGTCACGCGCGCGCCGGGCAGCGTCGTGCTCGCGGCGATGGAGGGCTCGCGGCCGCTGCTGGTCGAGCTGCAGGCGCTCGTCTCGCCCTCCGAGCTGGTGCCGCCGCGGCGGGTGGTGGCCGGGATCGACCGCAATCGCCTGGCGCTGGTGCTGGCCGTGCTCGGACGGCATGCCGGCATCGGCCTCGGCGCCGCCGACGTGTTCGTCAACGTCGTTGGCGGCGTACGGGTCGACGAGCCCGGGGCGGATCTGGCGATCGCGCTGGCGGTGGCGAGCGCGGCCAAGGGCGTCGCGCTTGCGTCTCCCGGCGGCCGGCCGCTGTGCTGCTTCGGGGAGCTCGGGCTCGCGGGCGAGCTACGCACGGTCGCGCACGCCGACCGCCGACTGCAGGAGGCGCGGCGATTCAGCCTCGATCAGACGCTCAGCCCGGAGCGCCACGGGATGCTCCGCGCGGCGCTCGCGGCCGCCTTCAGCTCGGCTGAGCGGGCAGCGGCGCGCGCGGCCTGAGCGGTTGCTGCTCGAGCTCACCGGCGCGGCTCACGAGCATCGCGATCGAGCCGAACAGGGCGAGCACGGCCGCGACCTGCCAGACCGATGCGGGCGGCTCGCTCGGCGACACCCAGAAGCCCGCGACCAGCAGCCACGCCAGCGACGCCCGGCGCTTGACCACCGCCAGCGGCACGAACAGCACCACCAGGTAGTGGCTCCACATCAGCGGCGAGACCAGCAGCCCGGCGACGATCGCCGCCAGAAAGCCGCTGAGCTCGCGCTCGCGGCCGATCAGCAGCAGCCCCGCCACCGCCACGGCGGCGCACACGAGCCCCAGGGCGAACGCCGCTGAGCGCGTTGTTCCAAGCCGGATCGCCAGCGCCGCGACGGAATGCGAGTCTGTCTCGAACCCGCGCGAGTCGGCGCTCAGCAGCGCCGGGTAGCCGGTGAAGCCGTCGAACCCGATGATCGCCCAGGTGCCGACCGTGATTACCGCCGCCGACACCACCGCGGTCGCTGCGGCGGACAGGCGCCGACACAGCAACAGCCACACGATCAGCGGCCACATCAGCAGCTTCGCCGCGACCAGCACGCCGACCGCGAGTCCGCCGACCCACGAGCCGCGATGTCGCCAGGCGAGCGCGGCGAGCAGCGCGAACACCCCGTCGGGCTGTCCCAGGACGAGGCTGCTGACGAACGGGAACGAGCACAGCGCCAGCACGTACACGCGCGCGTCGCGGACCCCCAGCAGGCGAAGCGCGGCGCCGAGCCCGGCGACCGCGATCAGGTTCCAGATCACGATCGCAGCCGCGAACGGCAGCTTCCCTAGCGGGATCACGAGCAAGCCGACCAGCGGCGGCAGCACGTACGGGTTGGCCAGCCTGCCAAGCAGCTTCACGCGGGCGGGCGGGTACGGGTCATGGCCGCTGGCGATCATCTGCGCCGCCCGCCAGATGCCGCGGAAATCCGTCCCGTAGACGTGACCGATCGCGTTGTGGTAGAGCGTCGTCGCGGCGGCGATAGCGACCCCGACGAGGATCGCCAGTGTCACGGCAGACGTCAGTTCGATGCCAGGACGAGCCCGAGGTCGCATGCGCTCGCACAGTCTGCCAAGCGCCCCCGCTGGATCGTCGCGGAGCCGCCGCTCGGAGCGCCGCCCGATCGCAGCAGGCAGCTCACTACCTGCTGCGACCCCGTGCGGCGCCCGGCTTGGTCCTGGACCACCCCAGTCGTACGCCCAACCGTGATACGCCCTAAAATCGACGGATGGCCTCGCGTTCGGGGGAAGAGCTCAAAGACGAGCTCGAGTCGCGGCAGGAGTCCCGGATGGTGAGGGCGCTGGAGATGGTCGCTCCGGGGACCGCGCTCCGGGAGGGCATCGACAACATCGTCCACGCTCACACGGGTGCGCTCGTCGTGATGGGAGACGTCGACGAGCTCGCGTTCATGTTCTCCGGCGGGATCAAGCTGGACCTTGACTACTCGCCGGCGCAGCTGTATGAGCTGGCGAAGATGGATGGGGCGATCGTGCTCAGCAGCAACGCCACCAAGATCGCCTACGCGACCGTGCAGCTGACCCCGGATCCGACGATCCACACGATGGAGACCGGCACCCGGCATCGCACGGCCGAGCGCGTCTCCAAGCAGACCGACGCGCTCGTCGTCGCGATCTCCGAGCGCCGCGAGGTCGTGTCGCTGTACGTCGACGGCGTCAAGTACATCCTCGAGGACATTCCCGTGGTGCTTGCCAAGGCCAACCAGGCGCTGGCCACGCTCGACAAGTACCGTAGCCGCCTCGATCAGGTCTCGACCCGGCTGACGGCGCTGGAGTTCGAGGGCGGCGTCACCCTCCACGACGTGCTCACGGTGCTGCAGCGGGCCGAGCTGGTCACGCGCATGGCGGTCGAGATCGAGCGCCACATCGTCGAGCTCGGCACCGAGGGACGCCTGATCGAGATGCAGCTCGACGAGACGATGGTCGGGGTCGCCGCCGACAAGGCTGCGCTCGTGCACGACTACCTGATCGACGACTCCGACGCAAGCTTCGCGGTCGCGTTCGACGCGCTCGTTCGCCTGCCCCATCAGGACCTGCTGGACTTCGGCCGGCTCGCCGAGCTGCTCAGCTACGACCGCAAGCTGAACAGCCTCGACTACCCCGTGTCACCTCGCGGCTTCCGGATCCTCGGAAGGATCCCGCGGCTGCCGAGGATGGTCGTCAAGCGGATCATCGATGAGTTTGGCGGCTTGGAGGAGCTGCTCGCCGCCACCGACGGCGAGCTCGAGACCGTCGACGGCGTCGGCGAGATCCGGGCGAAGGACATCCGCGAGGGCCTTCGCCGCCAGCAGGAGATCAATCTCGTCGACCGCTACCTGCAGACCTAGTCAGGGCGGGCTGAATGCCGCCCGTACGACAGAGGAGGACACCATCACAGAGGTAATCGAAGAGCACCTGGAGGACCTGGACGACGTCGAGCCGCTGCCGGTCATTGAGTTCGAGATCGGCGACAGCGTCGTCTATCCGCACCATGGCGCGGGCAAGGTTCTGCGTAAGGAGGTCAAGGATGTCCTCGGCGAGAGTCGCGAGTACCTGACGATCAAGATCCTCCACAACGACATGACGGTGATGGTTCCTACCGAGAACGCGGCGCTCGCCGGCCTGCGACGCGTGATCGACGAGGAGACCGTGCAGAAGGTGCTGGCCGTGCTCCAGGACAAATGTTCGGAGATGCCGAAGAACTGGAACCGTCGCTTCAAGTACAACCGTGACAAGATCAAGACCGGCGACATCTACGAGCTCGCCGAGGTGGTGCGCAACCTCGCGGTCCGCGAGTCCGAGAAGGGCCTGTCCACCGGCGAGAAGCAGATGTTCACGCGCGCCAAGAAGATCCTCGCCTCCGAGCTGATGTACGCGCTCGGGATGGACGAGGAGCAGGTCGACGCGCACCTGAGCGAGCTGCTGTCGGGCTCGGCCGCCGCTGGGTGAGCGCGGCGGTGAGGCTCCCGCGCGAGCGCCAAACCTGATCCTGGGCGTCGATGGCGGTCGCGCTGATCGTGGCCGCAGGGCGTGGCGAGCGCCTCGGGTCGACTCGACCGAAGGCGCTCGTCAGCGTTGCCGGGCAGCCGATGCTCGACTGGAGCGTGAGCGCGCTGCGCGCGGTCGCCGAGGTCGATCAGATCGTCGTGGCGCTGCCAGCTGACGCGCTCGACGCCGCGCCGCCCGGGACGGTGGCCGTCGTCGGCGGCGAGGTGCGCTCGCAGTCCGTCGCCGCGGCCCTGCGGGCGACCCGCGACGATGGCGACCCCGTGATCGTCCACGATGCCGCCCGCCCACTGGCGTCATCCACCCTGTTCGAGGACACGCTTGCCGCGCTCGAGCGCTCCGACGCCGATGCGGCGGTCGCCGCCGCGCCGGTGACCGATACGATCAAGCAGGCCCAGGAGGGATCGCTGCAGGTCGCGCGCACGCTTGACCGCTCCCGCCTCTGGGCGGTCCAGACACCGCAGGTGTTTCGACGCGAGGCGCTCGCACGCCAGCTGCAACTGGCTTCGGCGGAGCTGCTCGCCGAAGCCACCGACGATGCCTGGTTGATCGAGCAGGCGGGCGGCAGCGTCGTGATCGTGCCGGCGCCGGCTGACAACCTGAAGATCACCACGCCCCGTGACCTGCACGTGGCCGAGCTGCTGCTGGCCGCCCGGGGGCATCAGCGGTGACTGGGCTCGCTGAGGCGGTGTGCGAGTGATCGCCGGGATCGGCTACGACTGCCACCGGTTCGCCGACGGCCGGCGGCTGGTGCTGGGCGGCGTCACGATCCCGTACGAGCAGGGCCTCGAGGGGCACTCCGACGCCGACGTGCTCACGCACGCGGTCATCGACGCACTGCTCGGCGCCGCCGGGCTCGGCGACATCGGCCAGCACTTCCCGGACACCGACGAGCGCTACCGCGACGCGGACTCACTGGAGCTGCTGCGTCACACGCTGACGCTGCTGGAGCGCGCGGGGCAGCGGGTCGTCCACGTCGACGCGACCGTGCTGCTCGAGCGACCCAAGCTCGCCGGGCTCCGCGATCAGATCGCCGCCACGCTTGCGCCGGTGCTCGGCCTCGACCCGGCGCACGTGAGCGTCAAGGCCACGCGCGGAGAGGGGATGGGGTTCGTCGGGCGTCAGGAGGGCGCGGCGGCCCTGGCGATCGCCACGATCGAGTCCCGATAGCGGCCGGTCGCCCCACGCCCTAATCGTTTGAGCCCGTCGCGTCGATGAATGCCTCTATATGGCAGCACATCTGGCTTCGGGCTCGGTGCCGACGCCCGCCGACGACACCACCCGCGCGCCGCTGCGGACGGTTGCGTCGAGCGCGCGAGGACACCGCGATCGCGTCCACATGGCCGTCGAGCACGCGGTGTTTGTGGTGGCGCCCGTGGTCGTCACGATCTTCGTGCTAGCGACAATCTGGGCGCACGACGGCCACGGCGAGGACTTCAACCTCCAGTACTGGGTTACCGGCTGGCGCGTGGACCATGGCCTGAGCCCTTACGCGGGGCTGCATCAGTCGCTCGGAGGCGGGCTTGACTTCCCGTACCCGGCGTTCACGGCGCTGTGCTTCGCTCCGTTCGCGCTGATCCCGCGCGTGCTCAGCTCCGACCTGTTCACGGCCCTGTGCATCGCCGCGCCGCTGCTGTCGCTACGGCTCCTGAGCGTGAGGGACTGGCGGCTGTACGGATTCGTCTTGCTGCTGGCGCCGGTGGTCGCCGGCTGGCAGACCAGCAACCTGACCCTGCCGCTGGTGCTCGGGGTCGCCGCCCTGTGGCGGCTCCGAGATCGGCCGCTCGCTACGGCAGTGCTCGTCGCCACACTGATCTCGCTGAAGCTGTTTCTCTGGCCCCTCGCGCTGTGGCTGGTGGTCAGCCGTCGCTGGCGCGCCACGGTCTACGTGGTTGCGATCGGAGCGGTAGTCACCCCTGTTAGCTGGGTGGCGATCGGCGGTCTGCCGCAGGTGCATCGCTTTCTACACGTAATCTCCTCGGAGACGCACGCCTTCAGTCACTCGAACTACAGCGTCTCGGCAACCCTGATCCAGCTCGGGCTGGGTCAGGGCGTCGCGGCAGTCATGGCGGTGATTGTCTCGCTTGCCCTGGTGGCCGCCTGCATCGTCGTTGGCCGCCGGCGCGACGAGCGCGTCCTGCTCGTCTTGATCGTCGCCCTGGTCCTGTGCGCGTCGCCAATCGTCTGGAGCCACTATTTCGCGCTGCTGCTCGTGCCGCTTGCGGTGATCCGTCCGCGCCTTGGGCCGATCTGGATCGTGCTGCTGGTGCTCTGGGCCTGTCCTCTGGGGTTCCCGACGCTGGCCGAGTCGGCTGTCGCCGCGGTCACCGTGTGCGGGGTGATCACGGCTCTGCTGGTCGCCGCCCGCCGCCTCGATCGGGCCGCCATCGCCGTACCTTCGTCCGCCGCGTTCGCGTCCGCGCCCGCTCGCGCTCTGCTGCGAGTGGGCGTGCGATGAGCCGCGGCGACGCTAGGGTTCGGCGGCGGTGACGGAAATCAAGCTGCACGACACTCGCACCGGCGAGATTCTCCCGCTCGTGCCCCGCGTCCCCGGCCGCGTCGGCATCTACACCTGCGGGCCGACCGTCTACGGCCACGTCCACGTCGGCAACGCGCGGCCGTTCGTGGTGTTCTCGCTGCTCAAGCGGTTCCTCGTCCACGAGGGCTACGGGGTCACGTTCGTCTCCAACATCACCGACATCAACGACAAGATCTATGCCGCGGCAGAGCGCCTCGGGGTCGGCAGCGAGCAGCTGGCGCAGCAGATGACGGCCGAGTATGTTGCCGACACGGACGCGCTCGCGCTCGGCCGGCCCGACCGCGAGCCGCTGGCGAGCGAGACGCTTCCGGAGATCATCTCGCTGATCGCACGGCTGATCGAGACAGGTCACGCATATCAAGCTGAAGGTGACGTCTACTTCTCGGTGCGGTCATACCCGCCGTACGGCGAGCTGTCTCACCGCCGGATCGATGAGATGGACCAGGGCGAGGGCGTGGAAGGCGCCGAACGCAAGCGAGACCCGGTCGACTTCGCGCTGTGGAAGGCGCAGAAGGCTGGCGAGGACACCGCCTGGGAGGCGCCGTGGGGTCGGGGTCGCCCGGGGTGGCACATCGAGTGCTCGGCGATGGCGGAGCGCCTGCTCGGGCTCGACTTCGAGATCCACGGCGGTGGCTCCGACCTGGTCTTCCCCCACCACGAGAACGAGGCGGCGCAGACCGCATCGGCTCGCGGTCGGCCGCTGGCGCGGCTGTGGATCCACAACGGGATGGTTCGGACCAGCCAGGAGAAGATGGCCAAATCCGTCGGCAACACGTTTCTGCTGCGGGTCGCGCTCAGCTCCTACGGGCGGGACGCGCTGATCATGTACTTCTGTGGCGGCCACTACCGGCAGCCGATCGAGTTCGACGACGCTCGCCTCGCCGCTGCTTCGGCGAGCGTCAACCGTGTGCGCGAGGCCGCCCGCCGGCTCGCTCCCGGTCCCTCGCCGCGCTGGTCGCAGCGCCTCCACGACCAGTTCTTTGCCGCGTTGCGGCAGGACTTCAACACGCCGCGGGCGCTGGCGGCGGCGTTCGAGTGGGTGCGCCGGGCCAACAGCTCCGAGCCGGGTCCGGTCGGAGACGCGGATCTCAGGGAGATGCTGGATGTGCTCGGCCTCGCCAACCTGCTCGACGTACAAGTGCCGACCGCTCCTCCCGAGGCCGTCGCGCTGCTGGAGCAGCGCCGCGTTGCCAGGGAGCGGCGCGACTGGCAGCGGGCCGACGCGCTCCGCGACCAGCTGCGAACGCTCGGCTGGGAGGTTCGCGACGGCCCGGACGGCGACGAGCTGCTGCCGCGACGGTGATCGTCCGCGGTCGCGGTCCGGTGCGCGGGGGGCTGTGGTGATCCTCTACGGTCGCAACCCCGTGCGCGAGGCACTCCGTGGGCCCCGCACCGTCAGCCACGTCTGGGCGACCAGCAACGCCCTCAGAGAGCCGTGGCTGGCGACCGCCGCCGTGCCGCTCGTCGACGCCGAGCCGGCCGACTCGATCGCCCGGCGCTGTGGCTCGGACGCGCATCAGGGCATCTGCGCCGAGGTCAGCGAGTTCCGCTACGCCGATGCGTCGGAGCTGCTTGGCGGCGAGCAGCCGCTGCTCGTCGCGCTCGATCAGGTGCAGGACCCCCAGAACCTCGGCGCCATCTGCCGCACTGCCGAATCCGCGGGCGCTGCCGGTGTGATCCTGCCCGAGCGGCGAACGGCAGCGATCACACCGGCCGTCTGCAAGGCCTCGGCCGGCGCTGTCGAGCACCTGGCGGTCGCGCGCGTGCGCAACCTGGCGGACTGGCTGGACACCGCCAAGCGGCACGGGCTGTGGTGCTACGGGGCGGCTGCCGGCGCCGAGCTCGACTACCGGTCGGTCGACTTCAGCGGTGGCGTCGTACTCGTCCTCGGCTCCGAGGGGAGAGGCCTGCGGCCGCGTGTGGCCGCCGCCTGCGACGCGCTCGTGGCGCTGCCGCAGCGAGGGCGGATCGAGTCGCTCAGCGTCAGCGCTGCTGCCGCCGTGCTGCTGTATGCGGCAAGTAAGGACCCGTAGAAGAATTAGTTCGCGATTTTGGCGGCGTCTGGACGCGCCTGGCGGGAGGCCGTGACACCGCCGTACCACCAAGTACGTCTCGTGTCGCGGCCTCCCGCCAGCCACGTCCAGCCACTCCCAGCCACTCCCCAAACCTCACGACTAATTCTCCTACGGACCCTAAGGGCCCGTAGCAGCGTAAACGTCGCACTTGACACGAGTGCCCCGCTATGGCAAGCTCCTCGACCGGGAGATAAGGATCAACTCGAGCTTTAGTCTCGGGGCCGGAGAGGGACGGCGCTTGCAGCGGTTCCGACTCTTCGGGATCGAAACTGAATAGGTGCGGCGCCAGGGGAGGTGACGCGACGCGAGTGCTATCGCCAGTCGTGCAGAGCGGCGCGGCGAGGAGGGAACACGTCGTGGCTCGACTTTCCAGCAATCCTCACTCTCAGCTTCAGGTTGATGATGGCTACCTGATTGCGCTGGCAAAGCAGGGAAGCGCGGACGCATACGACCGGATCGTGCGCCGGTATTACGGGTTCGTGCGCCTCAAGGCCTCCTCCTACTTCCTCGCCGGCGGTGACGCCGACGATCTCATCCAGGAGGGACTCGTCGGCCTCTACAAGGCGGTACGCGACTACCGCACCGATCGTGAGTCGAGCTTCCGAAACTTCGCCGAGCTGTGCATCACCCGCCAGATCATCACCGCCGTGAAGACCGCGACGCGCAACAAGCACACGCCGCTCAACCAGTACGTCTCGTTCTCCAGCTCACCCGCCAGCGCGAACGGCGAGCTCGAGTCCACGCTCGATGAGATGCTGCCCGGCTCTCCGGTCCACGATCCGGTCAACCAGGTGATCAGCTCCGAGGAGCTGCGCGCGCTCGTCGCCTGCATCTCGACGGCGCTGTCGGAGCTGGAGTCTCGGGTGCTGTCGCTCTACCTCGACGGTCACTCCTACGAGGAGGTCGGTCGGCGGCTCGGCTGCGACTGCAAGACCGTCGACAACGCCCTGCAGCGCGTCAAGCGCAAGGTCGCCCAGCACCTGGAGAGCCGCAGCGTCCCGGCCTGAGCGGCCCCAGCTGCGGCTCCAAGCCGTACGTGTCGAACGCCCGGAAGCGGTTGAACAGCCGGTGCCGCGGTCCGTGGAAGTCAGACGAGCCGGTGGTGAACAGTCCCAGCTGTGCGCTGCGCTCGGCGAGCAGCGCCGTCTGCTCGGCCGTGTGCGTCGCGTAGAAGGCCTCGATCCCGTCGAGGCCTGAGTCGACGAACTCGGCGATCGTCGCCAGCACCCGCTGCGAGTCGCTGAAATCCCAGAACGGATGGGCCCAAACCGCGTACCCGCCCGCATCGTGGATCAGCTGCATCGCCTCCGCCGCCGTGGGCGCCTCGCGTGCCCTGAACGCCGGCCGCCCCTCGATCAGCAGCGCCTCGAGGAAGGCGGAGGCATCCGCGAGCTGCTCCTCGGCCAGGCGCGACGCATTGGCCGGATGCGAGACAACCGCCTGCGCGATGTGTGGCCGCCCGACCGGCTTGCCGCTGGCGGAGCGTGCCCGCAGCATGTCCTCGTCGACCGCGTAGCCGAGCTCCTGCAGCGCGCTGACCATCTCGGCCGCCCGGCTCGTCCGCGCCGCACGGCTGCGCGCCAGGCGCTCGAGCAGCGGCGGGTGGTCGATGTCGATCCGGTAGCCGAGCATGTGCAGGTCGGCGGCCTCCTCGTAGATCGACGAGATCTCCACCCCGGCCACGAAGGCGATCCCGAGCTCGCCCGCTGACCTGACGGCCTCGTCGACTCCGTCGACGGTGTCATGGTCGGTCAGCGACAGCAGCTCGACGCCGGCCTCCGCCGCCCGGCTGACTAGCTCAGCTGGCGCGAGCTCTCCGTCCGAGTAGGACGAGTGGCTCTGCAGGTCGAAGCTGGGGGCTCTCGGCGGCAACCTCGGGAGCGTAGTCGAGCGTGCGTCTGGCGCCGGCGCTGCTGACCACCTGCAAGCGTCGACACGCCCGGCTGCGACGATCACTCCGCAGCCGCAAGGCGTCTGAGCGGCACCCGCGCCTGAGCATCTCCGGCTGCCATCCCGGCCGCCCCGCCTGCAAGACTCAGTCTGCGCCTCGTGGTTGTCTCCCCGGACGATGCGGTCCCTCCTCATTCGATCGCCCGGCGCCCCGCCCGCCTAGCTCAACTGGCAGAGCACTTCACTTGTAATGAAGGGGTTGGGGGTTCGAGTCCCCCGGCGGGCTCTGGGGGCGGCGCGGTCGTGACGACCAGCGGGCCGAGCACGATCGCAGAGATACGGTCGGCCGGGCGGCGGCGAATGCCGCGCCGGCTTCGTGTCACCCGGCGGCGCGCCGCTCCATGCGGACCAGGTCGAGCGGCGGCGGAATGCCGAGCTCGGCAAGCGCCGAGCGGGCGCGGGAGAACACGACCCGGGCGGCGCCGCGGCGACCCTGCTCCAGGAGCGCGCTCGCCGCCCGCAGATACCGGTGCTCGTCGTACGGGGCGAGCTCGATCGCCAGCTCGACGAACCGCCGGACCTCATCGAGGTCGCCGCGCTCGGTCGCCATGTCGCTGCAGAAGTCGAGCAGCTCCAGCGCGATCCGCCGCGCCCGTTCCCGCGGGCGCTCGAGCCAGGGCTCATACGGATCGCCGGGCAGCAAGTCGCCCCGATAGCGAGAGATGGCCGAGCCGGCGAGCGCGACCGCGAGGCTCGCCTCGGCGCTGCCGAGCGCCAGCGCCCGCCGCGCCTCGCGCTCGAACTCGTGCAGATCGACGCGGAGGTCGGAGGCGAGCGACAGGGTCTCGCCGTCCCGGACGACGAGGTCCCCGGCGGCGGAGCGCAGCCGGCTCAGCGTCGTCCTCAGCCGGTTGTGGCCAGCGTCGAGGTTGGCGTCGGGCCACAGCGCGTCGATCACGGCCTCCGACGGCAGGTGCCCACCGGCAGCCGCGAGCAGCTTC
>JASHQV010000173.1 GCA_030038955.1 Solirubrobacteraceae bacterium | reverse complement strand
CTTCATGGAGAAGTACGCGCCCAACAAGCTCGAGCTCGCCTCCCGCGACGTCGTCTCCCGGGCTGAGCAGACCGAGGTCAACGAGGGCCGCGGCTTTCCCGGCGGGACCGTGGCGCTCGACATCACCCGGATTCCCCGCAAGGAGGTGCTGGAGACGCTGTCGGAGATCGTCAACATCGGCCGCGACTTCGCCGGTGTCGACATCACCCGGGAGCCGATCCACATCCGTCCGGGCCAGCACTACATCATGGGCGGCGTCAAGAGCGACGCGCACGGGCAGTCGACGATCCCCGGGCTGTACGCGGCCGGCGAGGTGGCGTGCGTGTCGGTGCACGGCAGCAACCGGCTTGGCGCCAACTCGCTGCTCGACACGCTCGTCTTCGGCCGGCGGGCGGGTGAGCACGCCTCCAGCCTGAGGGACCAGCTGGCGATGCCGCGCACTGCCCCGGCCCGGGTCGCCGACAGCGAGCGCCGGATCGCCGAGATCATCGACCGCCCGGCGAACGGGGGACGTCGCATCGGCGCGATGAAGGACGAGCTCGGGGAGACGATGAACGAATACGTGGCCGTGTTCCGCGACGCCGACGGCCTGGCGACGGCGCTCGAGGTGATCCGGCGGCTGAAGCAGGAAGAGCCGAAGGCGGCGATCGACGACCGCGGCAGCGTCTTCAACCAGGACGTGATCGCGGCGATCGAGCTGCGCAACATGCTGGAGCTGGCCGAAGCGATCGTGGTCGCGGCCCAGGAGCGCAAGGAGTCACGTGGATCGCAGTTCCGCACCGACTTCCCCGAGCGCAACGACGACGAATGGCTGAAGCACGTCGACATCTCGCGGGGCAGCGATGGCGAGCCGGTGATCTCCTACTCTCCGGTGACGATCACGCGCTGGCAGCCAGAGGAAAGGACCTATTAGCGGTGCCCGACTACACCCTGCGGATCCGGCGCTACAACCCCCACTCGGGCGAGGCCGCCCACTGGGATGAGCACGTCGTCGAGCTGCCCCCACGCAACTCCGTGCTCGACGCGATTCTGATGGTCAAGGCCGAGCGCGACGGCTCGATCGGCATCCGCTGCTCCTGCCAGCAGGGGATCTGCGGTTCCTGCGGGGTGCGGATCAACGGCCGGCCGGGGCTCGCCTGCAACACCCACCTCGAGGTGGCCGCGGGGCGGCGGGCCGGGTTGGGCGGCTCGGCCGACGTCGGCGAGACGGTGATCGAGGTCGAGCCGATGGGCAACATGCCGGTGATCCGCGACCTGATCGTCGACATGGACGCAGTGCACTGGAAGAAGATCCGCCGAGTCACGCCGTGGCTGATGCCGAAGCAGCCGGTGCCCGAGCGCGAGTACATCGTGCCCCACGACAGCATGGCCGACGTCACCCAGACGATGGCCTGCATCCAGTGTGGCGCGTGCGTCTCGGACTGCCTGTCGATGGAGGTCGATCCCGGCTTCATCGGTCCGGCCGCGCTGGCCAAGGCCTACCGCTTCGTCGGCGATCCGCGTGACGACCAGCACGCCGAGCGGCTGTGGGACCTGAGCAGGGATCCCCAGGGGATGTACGACTGCACCCACTGCTTCAACTGCGTGCAGGCATGCCCCAAGGGCGTGGCGCCGATGGACCAGATCATGCGCCTCCGGCGGATTGCCGGCAGTGACTTCGAGCTCCGGGACCCCAACAACGGCTACCGCCACGAGCACGCATTCGTCGACAACATCAAGCGCAATGGGCTGCTGCACGAGGCTGACCTGCTGCCCGACTCCTACGGCGGCAAGTTCCACCCGCGGGCGGTGCCGGAGCTGATCAGCTCGCTGCCGACGATCATCACCGCGCTCGCCCGGCGCAAGGTGACGCCTCGGAAGGCGCTGCTACATCCGCACAAGGCGTCCAAGGAGGTCAAGCGGATCTTCGACAAGGTAGATGGGCGCAAGCAGCGATTTGAGCTGAACCTGTACATCTCCGGCTACGACGAGGCCGAGGAGCAGATGGACATGGCGCACATCCCCCATCCGGACCCGTCGATTCCAGCGCACGAGCCGCACGACGACCCGGAGCCCAAGGGCGCCGGCGGCGAAAGCGAGCGGCGTCGGTGAAGGTCGCCTACTGGCCCGGTTGCGTCAGCCGCGGCTTCACGCCGGAGCTGCACGGAGCGATGGCGAGCGTTGCGCCGCTGCTCGACATCGAGCTGATTCCGCTCGATCGCGCCGCCTGCTGCGGCGCCGGCGTGATCGCCGAGCACAACCAGGAGCTGGCGGACACGCTCAACGCACGCACGTTCGCGCTCGCCCAGCAGACCGACGGCGAGCTGATGATGAACATCTGCTCGACCTGCCAGGGCGCTCAGAGCGAGTGCCAGCAGCGACTCGACGCCAACGCCGAGTACCGCACCCAGATCAACCAGACGCTCGCCGACGAGGGTCTGTCCTACGAGTTCGACGCCGCGCGGCCGCTGACCAACAAGAACTTCCTGTGGCTGCTGGTCGAGGAGATCGGGCTGGAGGCGCTGCGCGCGAAGGTCAAGCGGCCGCTGGCCAACCTCAAGGTGGGGCCGTTCTACGGCTGTTACATCGTGCGCCCCACGGACCGTCTCGGAATCGACGCCGCGCATCCGCGCGACCGCTACCTGCACATGGTGATCGAGGCGCTGGGCGGCACCGTGGTCGACTACGCGGGCGTCTACAAGTGCTGCGGCTTCCCGATCATCACGATGAACAAGAAGGCCTCGCTCACCCAGGCGGGCCGCAACCTGGGAGATGCCAAGGATGCGGGCGCCGACTGCCTGGTCGTGCCCTGCCCCCTGTGCCACCTCAACCTGGACCTGCAGCAGCCGGCCGCGGCGGGCGTCGTCGGGCGGTCGCTCGGGCTGCCGGTGCTGCACCTGCCGCAGCTGGTCGGGCTGGCGCTCGGCCTGTCGCCGGCCGAGCTCGGCATGGGCAGGCACGTGGTCCGGCCAACCTCGGTGATCGACTGGTCGACCGCGGTGGTCGGCGCCGCCGCGGCGGCGTAGGAAGTCTCGGTCAACGATCGCAGCGGCGCGACCGGCGTAGGGGCTCTCGGTCGACGATCGCGGCGGCGCGACCGGCGTAGGGGCTCTCGGTCGACGATCGCGGCGGCGCGACCGGCGTAGGGGCTCTCGGTCGACGATCGCGGCGGCGCGACCGGTGTAGGGGCTCGGTTGAGCATCGGCGGCCGGCGCCGCGCCCTGAGCGCCGCCACCCCCATTCGATCGCTCCCCTCAAAACGGGCGAGGCCTCCCGAACCTCGCCCGTTGCTACCCCTGTGCCGTCCCGCGGAAAGTCTGTTTTCGCAAAGCCGCTCTGCGAGTGCGCAATTGTCGCGGCTTCGGGGCCCAAATTCGTCCCACCGGGCGGGTGATCTTGGGGTCTGAGGGGTGATGTCCCAGGGGTGAGAAGTGGATCACCCCGTCGCGCGCCGATCTTGGCTATCGTTCGCGCCCCAGCCCGCGCGAGCGGACGCTCACGCCCGCGCAACGGACTTCGTCCCGCCGAACCTGCACCCGCCTGCCAGAACGGACTCCGGTAGATGCCCCAGCGAACCCCGATCACGGTCGTGCTCGCGCGCTTCGAGGATATCGTCGAGCTCGGGCTACGGGCGCTGATCGAGGACGACGAGCACCTCAGCCTGGTCGCCTCGGACGTTGCCTACGACGACGTCTACGCCGTGCTGGAGCGCCACCAGCCGAGAGTCGCGATCCTCAACTTCGGATCGCTGTCAAGTCCGGTCGAGCTGCGCAGGCTGCAGCGCGCCTTCCCGGATACGCGTCTGCTCGTCCTGGCCAACCGGCCGCAGCCCTCTGAGTGCCGGCAGATGCTGTCGCTCGGCGCCACCGCCTGCCTGGCCAAGAACACCGAGGCGCGCGACGTGCTGCACGCGATCCACCTCGCCTCGCGGGGCCTGCAGGTGCTGCCGCCGGCGATGTCGGAGGCGCGCCGGACCGAGGTCACCGGACCGGAGCTGCTAACCCCTCGCGAGGCCGAGGTGATGGAGCTGCTGCAGGCCGGACGCTCGAACGCCGAGATCGCGCGCGAGCTGCACGTCAGCATCGAGACGGTACGGACGCACGCGCGTCACGTCTACCGGAAGCTCGGGGTGCACACCCGCCGTGAGCTGCGGGCGCTCCCCGCGAAGACCTGAGAGCCAGCCGTGCCCCGAGCGGGTGGAGCCGACGGTGGCGTCGTTGGCGGGGGGGTGACGCACATGATGCGGCTATGCGGGGAGCTATGTGCATCAGGTCCGGATTCCATGACGCAGCGGCAGCGCCTCAGGCCGCGCGGTGGGCCCGCCCCGCGGATGAGCCCGATCCCACCGACGAGCCCCGCCCCACCGACGAGCCCGACCCCACCGACGAGCCCCGCCCGAGCAGCAGCTCGGCGATCTGCACGGCGTTGGTGGCGGCGCCCTTGCGGAGGTTGTCGCTGACCACCCACATGCTCAGCGCCCGCGGGTGCGAGTCGTCGTCCCGCAAGCGCCCGACGAACACCTCGTCGCGCCCCTCGGCCCGCAGCGGCGAAGGCAGGTCCTCGAGGATCACGCCGGGCGCCCGCACCAGCAGCTCGCGCGCCTCGGCGGCGCTCAGCGGCTCCCGGGTCTGCAGGTTGACCGACTCCGAGTGCGACACTCGGACCGGCACGCGCACGCACGTGACGGCGACGCCGATCGACTCGTCCTCGAGGATCTTGCGCGTCTCGAA
>JASHQV010000172.1 GCA_030038955.1 Solirubrobacteraceae bacterium | reverse complement strand
CGATGATAGGTGGTCTGGGCGGGCCCGGCGAGCCGGCAGCTCGCGCGCCAGTGCGTTCAGGCTCGTGCAGCCAGCGTGCTCAGGGTTCGTGGAGCCAACGCGCTGAGGGCTCGTGCAGCCAGCGCGTTCAGGGTTCCGTGGAGCCACCGCGCTGAGGGCTCGTGGTGAGGCCCGGCGCGCTCGGCCCTTGCGCTTAGGGCCTATCCCAGTTGGGCGTGCGACCGGTCCTGGGCCGCATCCAGGCGTGCGATCCAAGTGGGATAGGTCCCTACGTGGGGCCGGCGCTCAGCCTCCCCCGTGGCCGTGGCCGCCGAAGACGCCGGTACCGCCCGTGGAGTTGCCACCGGCGGCCGGCGGCAGCGACGTCGGAGCTTGCTGGGGCGGCTGCGAGTACAGCGTCTTGTTCTTGTAGGACTTTGCGGAGGCGCTCCCGCTGTTGGTGCTGGCGGGGGGCAGCCTGGAGACGGAGTGAGCACCGTTGAAGGGCACCCCTTGCCACGGATCGGCGGGTGGCGAGAAGTCGCCGCAGTAGCCGTGCGACGCGTACTCCATGAAGTCGTGCCAGATCGGAGCGGCCAGCGTGCCGCCGAAGCCGGGACCGAGCCCGTTGACGTCGTTCATCGAGGTGGTGGCGTTCGGATAGCCGACCCACACCGCAGTCGACAGGATCGGCGTGTAGCCGACGAACCACGCGTCGGTGTAGTTGCTGGTCGTCCCGGTCTTGCCGGCCGCGGGACATCCGTAGTTGGCGGCGGTGCCGGTTCCGTCCGGGGCCGTGATCACGGTCTGCAGAACCTGATCTGCCACGTACGTCTCACCGTCGGTGAAGACCTGCTTCGGCTTCGGCGAGCCCAGCATGGATACATTTCCGTTCGGGTACACGACCTTGTTGATGATCGTCGGGGCGATGTGCGAGCCGCCGTTGGCCAGCGTGGCGTAGGCGTCCGCCATCTGCAGCGGCGAGACGCCGATCTTGAGGCCGCCGATCGCCTCCGATGGATTGCCGAACAGCGGCGAGGTGATCCCCATCTCGTGGGCGATCACGTCCACCTTCTTCATGCCGAGGTCGACGCCTAGCTGCGCGAACACCGTATTGTCGGACACGGTCATCGCCTTGGTCACGCTGATCACCCCCTGGTAGCTCTCCTCGGCGGTGTGAACCGAGTAGTCGGGGTAGCCGGGAAGCCAGCCGGGGGCCAGGTAGTGAGAGTCGTAATAGGTCGTGTTGGGGTTGCCGTCGTAGTCGTGGATCATCGTCATCAGCACGAACGGCTTGAACGACGAGCCCGTTTGCCGCTCCGCCTGTGTCGCGTAGTCGAACGTGGTCTCACCGGTCCCGATGCCGTACGTGGTCGATTGGGCCATCGCGACGATGTGGCCGTTGTTGGGGTCGATCGCCACGAGCGCCGCGGCCGGGTCACCGGGCTCGTCCATGTGCGCGAGGATCGCCCGCCGCGCCTCGGCCTGGTCGGCGAGGTTGATCGTCGTGTAGATCTTGAGTCCGCCGCGATGCACGACGCTGTAGCCGAGCTGCTTGATCAGCTGCTGCCTGACGTAGTTGAACACGTACGGCTGATGCAGGGTCTGGAAGGCGGGATTGGACTTGACTTGCAGCGGCGCGGCGTTGGCGGCCTTCGCTTCCGCGCGGGTGATGTAGTGCGAGGTGACCATCGCCTGCAACACCTCGGACCGTCGCGCCCTGGCCAGCTTCGGATACAGGAACGGGTTGTATTCGGAGGGCGCCTGGGGTAGCCCGGCGAGCAGCGCGACCTGGGCCAGGTCGAGCTTCCATACGGGCTTGTCGAAGAACACCCTCGAGGCCGCGCCGACCCCGATCGCGGTCTGTCCCCCGACGGTGCCATACGGCACGTCGTTGAGGTACTGGGTCAGGATCCACGCGCGCGAGTGCTTGGACTCCAGCTCGTTGGCAAGCTTCGCCTGGATGATCTTGTAGCGGATGTTGTGGTGCTCACGGATCCGGTTGGGGAGGTAGACGTTGCCGACCAGCTGCATCGTCAGTGTCGAGCCGCCCTGGATCCTGCCGCCGCCGCTGAGCAGGTCCCTGACGCCGGCGCGCAGGATTCCCTCGTAGTCGACGCCGCCGTGCTGGTAGAAGCGCCGGTCCTCGATCGCGACCGTTGCCTGGCGGAGCTGGCCCGGCAGCTCGCTCTGGGGCACGTACGTGCGCAGCGTGTCCGAGGCGATGTAGCCGAGCACGCTGCCGTTTGCCGCGTACACGGTTGAGACCTGCCCTGGCAAGCGCGGGCTCAGCTGGCCGATGTTGGGGGCCGAGTCCGCTACCGCCACGACCCAGCCGACGATCGCCATGATCCCCAGCGCGAGCCCGCAGATGGCGACCAGCAAGCCCACCAGCACGGCGCGCTTCACAGGGTGTCCGCGTCTACTTTGGCGGCGCCGGTTTCGTTCGCGTCGGCTCATTTGGGGAATCCCCGGGGTGACCTGGGGCGGCGGCGAGGGTAAGAGCCCAGGTCGATGCCGAGTGTAACTACCCGCGTGTCCGCTCCATACACCTGCTGTGTTCGCCGGTCGCGCTTGCGGTCCTGCCCCCGCACGGCGTGCGGCCGTCCCGGCGACGGGGTTGTGCCGCCGCCGCCGCCATCTGGGACACTCGGATGGCCGTGTCAGTAGCCACCGTCAACGCCACCAGGCCCCGGCTGCAGCGGGCGCTGCCACCGTCATTGCGCACGAGCATCCGCGTGTCCTGGCGCGCTTTCTGGACATCCCGACTGGTCGTGTTCGTCGCCGGCGTGCTGGCGGTCGAGGAGATCTGGAACGCCGACTGGGCCCACAAGTTCGATCCGGCCGGCCTCACGACGCCGTTCAACTACCTGGGTAACCTCCTGGTCTCGCCGTTCGCGCGGTGGGATTCAGTCTGGTACCTGACGGTGGCCGAGCACGGCTACGGGCATCAGCTCGCCCGGACTGCGTACTTCCCCTTGTACCCGATGCTGATGGCGGGACTCGGCGCGGTCGTCGGCTCGGACCTGATCGCCGGGATCCTGATCTCGTTCGTCGCCTTCGCGGTCGGGCTGGTGCTGCTGCACCAGCTCGCGCGCCTCGAGCTCGGCGAGGCGGCGGCAGCGGCGACCGTGACGCTGATCGCCTTCTGTCCGATGGCCTTCTTCTTCACGGCTGTGTACACCGAGGGCCTGTACCTGGCCCTGTCGGTGGGATGCGTGCTGTGCGCCCGGCGGGGACGATGGCTGTGGGCGGGCGTGCTGGGCGGCTTCGCGGCGGCCTCTCGCAACAGTGGCGTGCTGCTCGCGATCCCGGTGATCCTGCTGTTCCTGTATGGCCCGCGCACGGACTTCGAGCTGCCGACCGCGCGCTGGGCGGCTGGCGGCTACTCCGGCTGGCGACGCCTGCTTCCGCGCCACCGGCTGCGGCCGTCGATTCTCTGGGTCGCGCTGATCCCGTCCGGTATGGCCGCCTACCTCGGCTACCTGCAGATCGCGACCGGCAACCCGCTGGCGCCGTTCCATGCCCAGTCGATCTGGGAGCGCGAGTTCGCTGGCCCGTTCGGCGGGGCGTGGCGGGGTGCGGTGGCCGCCTGGGACGGTCTCCGCCAGCTGCTGCACGGCCCTGGGCCCCCGATCTACTTCAAGCTTGCCGCCGGCAACCCGGTTCACGTCGGCGCCGACAACCTGATGCTGTTCGGCTTCCTCGTGCTCGGCGCAATCGCCTGCGTCGGCGTTCTGCGCCGGCTCCCGTTCGCCTACGCCGCCTACTGCATCGCGTCGCTGGCGCTGCCCCTGTCCTACCCCGTGACAGCGCAGCCGCTGCAGTCGCTGCCTCGCTACGAGGTGGTCCTGTTCCCCCTGTTCATGTGGGCGGCGGCCTGGCTGGGCCGCCGCCGTCTGGCCACCGCCGGGATCGCCACCATGGCGGTGCTGCTGGGCCTGTTCAGCGCCCAATTCGCCACCTGGCGGTTCGTCGCCTGAGCCAGCCGCCCGGGTGGTCGCGTTGGCAGCCGCGACATCGCTTGCGAGCGTGATCAGATGATTCGCGCCGTGCTGCTCGACGCTCACGGGACGCTGCTGGAGCTGCAACCTCCCGCGCCGATCCTCCGGCGCCTGCTGCGCGAGCGGTTCGCGGTCGAGGTCAGCGACGCCCAGGCGGAGCGCGCGATCAAGGCCGAGATCGTCTACTACCGCCGACATCTGCACGAAGGCCACGACGCCAGCAGCGTCGATCAGCTGCGCGGCCGCTGCGCCGAGGTTCTCCGCCGGGCACTGGCTGTCGAGCAGCTGCTGCCAGCGATCGGCGCCGGCGAGCTGACCGAGCTGTTGCTCGCCTCGTTGCAGTTCCGTCCCTACCCGGAAGTGGCGGCGGCGCTTGCGGAGCTGCGCGCCAGGCGCGTGCGCCTGGTGGTCGCCAGCAACTGGGATGCCTCGCTGTCGCAGACGCTGCGGACGCTCGGTCTGCTCGGACACGTCGACGGCGTCGTCACCTCGGCGCAGTGCGGCGCGCCGAAGCCAGCTCCGGCCGTGTTCGAGCGGGCCCTGAGCGTCGCCGGCGTCGCCGCCGGCCGCGCGATCCACGTCGGCGACAGCGTGCAGGAGGACGTCGCCGGCGCGCGCGCCGTAGGGATCACGCCGGTGTTGATCGCGCGCGATCGGCGCGGCGCTTCCCGCGACGCGCGGAGCGCTTCCCGCGGCGTGCGGGGCGCATCCCCCGCCGTGCGGACCGTCGCCTCGCTGGCGGAGCTGCTCGCGATCCCCGAGCTCGATCGCCCCGCACGCGATCTGCCAGGCTGAGTACATTGCGATTGACTTCGGGACGAAAGGAGCCAGAAGTGCCGCAGCCACCGAACCCTTACGAGTTCCTGCCTCAGGTGCCCGCGCTGACCGTTACCAGCACCGACATCGCCGACGGACAGACGCTCCCCGCGCCGCAGCGCAGCGGCATCATGGACGCCGGCGGCGAGGACGTCTCGCCACAGCTCAGCTGGGGCGGGTTCCCGGACGGGACCGCGAGCTTTGCGGTCACCTGCTACGACCCCGACGCGCCGACCGGCAGCGGCTTCTGGCACTGGGCGGTGTGCGACATCCCCGCAGACGTCACCGAGCTGCCAACCGGCGCCGGCGACGCGGATGGCTCAGGTCTGCCTGCAGGCGCGCTCACGGTCCGCAACGATGCCGGGATCGCGCGTTACGTTGGCGCGGCGCCGCCTCCCGGACACGGTCCCCACCGGTACTTCTTCGCCGTGCACGCGCTCGACGTGCCCCGGCTGGGCATCGATGCTGACGCCACCCCAGCGGTCCTCGGATTCAACCTGTTCTCCCATTCGCTGGCCCGCGGCATCATCACCGCGGTGTTCGAGCGCTGAACGGAGGCGGCGAGGGCGTGAAGGCCGCGCCCCAGTCCAAACGGGCTCCGCGCCTCTGGATCGCCCCCGCTGCGGTGCTGCTCGGCCTCGCCGGCGCGGTGTTCAGCACGCTGCTGGTCGAGATCGTCGGTAGTGCGTTCGGCTCACCGCTGTCGAATCCGACGGCGGCCGTCAGCCTGACCGCCGACTACTTCTTCGACTTCTCGTTCGTCGGCGCCGCCCTCTGGTTCGCGGTGCTGCAGGCGAGCATGCGCCCGGCTGACTTCGGCTACCGGCGGATCACCTGGAGGCGCGGCGTCGCCGCGTTCGCGGTCGCCGGCATCGGCTACTACGCGGTCACGTTCATCTACTCCGCGCTGCTGGCGCTGCACAAAGCCGACAAGCTGCCGAGCGAGCTCGGCACCGCCAACAGCACGGCGGCGGCGATCGCCGCGTCCGTGTTCGTCTGTGCGGTAGCGCCGATGGCGGAGGAGTTCTTCTTCCGCGGCTTCCTCTTTGGGGTTTTGCGCAGGATGCCGATCTCGGTCGCCGGCCGGCAGCTCGGGCCATGGCTGGCCGCGGTGCTCGTGGGACTGCTGTTCGGCTTGGCCCACATCGGCTCAGCCCCCGCTCAGGACCTCGTCCCGCTCGGCTTTCTCGGCTTCGTGCTGTGTCTGGTGCGGTGGCGCACCGGCTCGCTGTACCCGTGCATGGCCCTGCATTCGGTGAACAACTGCCTGGCGCTCGGCGTCAGCCAGTTTCACTGGGGAGCAGGGCCGATCCTGCTGCTGACGGCGGCTTCGCTGATCGCGATCGCCGCCGTCACCGGTCCGCTGTCCCGGTCGCCGGCGAGGCCAGCGGCGGAAGATGGCGCGGTCTGAACGCCCGATCAGGCAGCGCGAGCAGGCCGGCGAGCGAGCGCGAGTGCCGACCAGCTAGGGCGAGCGCTCAGTCGGCGATGTGAGTTCCGATCAGCGGATGCAAGCGTCCTGCCGGACCCCGCGAACCGCTGGTATTCCGCGTGATCTCCTGATTTACTTCCATCCGGATGGCTAGCGCACTGATCCGGTGGAGATTGTGGCTGGCGGTGCTGCTGGTGAGCGGCGGCCTGTTCGTGCTGCCGCCGGCAGCTGTCGCTGCCGGCGGTCCGGCTCCACCGGCGGCGAGCGCCTCGCTGTCACTGCAGCGCGTGTTCCGCGTCCACCACGAGACCGTCACCGTGCCGGGACGCTGGTTCCAGGTCAACGGCACCGTGCACCCGTATGTCGCCGGACAGTCGGTGACGCTCAAGGCGTTCCGCAACGGCCATCTGTTCAAGACCGCCACACGA
>JASHQV010000171.1 GCA_030038955.1 Solirubrobacteraceae bacterium | reverse complement strand
TTCGGCGGCGGTCCGCGGCAGGAGACGCTGCACGCGCTGCCGACGATCATCACGAAGCTGCGCAAGCGCGGCTACAAGTTCGTCACGGTCACCCAGATGCTCCGCCTGAAGCTGATCTACCGGTAGACGGCCGGGCGCCGGGCGCCGCTCACGATCGCCAGGCGCCGGGCCCCGCTCACGTTGGCTGGGCGCCAGGCGCCGCTCACGACGGCCGGGCGCCGGGCCCCGCTCACGAACGCGTCGCGAGATCCGCCTGCAGCTCGCCGAGCCCGCCCTCGATCTCGAACCTGGGCAGCAGGTAGGGGTCCGTGTGCGGCGTCGCGAAGCCGGGGTTCTCGGTCAGCGCGTTGGTGTAGCCGGCGGCCTTGACGGCCGCCACGACGGCGGCGTCGTAGTCGTTCGACGGGTAGCAGAAGCTGTCGACCGGCACGTGCAGGAGACGCTGCAGGAAGCGGCGAGAGCCGACCAGCTGCTGGCGCAGCGCCGCGGCGCCGAGCTGCGTCAGGTCAGGATGGGTGAGCGAGTGTGAGTCGATCTCCCAGCCGATCCGGACGAGCCGCTCGAGCCGGGCGTCGTCGAGATGGTTCTCGGTGATCTCGTTGAGCACGCCCGGCCAGCCGTATCTCGACATCACCGCCGGCGCGAACGTCGCCTGCGGGATGTAGCCGTTGTCGAACGTGATCACGATCGGCTTCGGCGGCAGCGTACCGCCGTCGAAGAAGTCGTTCATCATCTCGTCCAGCGTGACCGCCTCGTAGCCCTGCTGATGCAGCCACGCCATCTCGGCCTCGAAGTTGTCGTCGGACACGTACAGCCCCGGGTACGGCTCGCTCGGCGGCGCGTTGCCGAGGTCGTGATACACGAGGATCGGCACCGGCCCGGTGTAGTGGCGCCAGCCAGGCTGGGGAGTGGCGTTGGTCACCTTGACGGAGCGGGTCCCCGCACGCGCGCGGACGCGGTGGGCCCTGCTCGAGCCCGTCGGTCTCGTCGTCGTGCTCGAGCCGGGGCGTGTCGAGCCGCCGCAGCCGGCGAGCAGCAACGTGACCAGCGCGAGCAGCCAGAGTCGTTGCACCCGGCGAGGGTACCGGCCGCGACGGGCTATCGTGGGGGTAGATGCGCGCGCCCGCCCGTCCCACCCGCAGCCGGCGCCTGCGCGCCCACCCCGATCGCAGACCCGTGCGGGCGCGCCACCGTCGAAGCGGCCGTCTGCGCGCCCTGCGGATCCTCTCCGTGCTGGTCCTGCTGGCGCTGCTCGGAGCCCTGCTGCATCGCGCGCACGGCAATCCAAGCGCGCTGGCACAGCTGCGGTCGGCGCGGCAGGCGAGGTTCGCGAGCGAGGCGGCTGCCCCGCCCGAGATCGTGCCGAGCCCGGTCGTGCACGGACCGACCGTGAAGGTCGCGCTCACGCCGGGCGCCAAGCCGCTGGCGCTGCCGAGCTCGTTCCTCGGGCTCTCGCTCGAGTCCTGGTGGGTGCGTTCGCTCGACTCCGACCCGGCCGCGCTGAAGCGCGTGCTCAGCCTCTTGCGGGCGCCCTCAGACGGGGACGTGATGCTGCGGATCGGCGGCGAGTCGACCGAGCAGACCTACTGGGACGCCCCCAACCTCGGCGCCGGCGTCGACGCCTACCGCCCCTCGACCGCCTGGCTCGACACGCTCGCCAGGATGACCCGCTCAAACCACCTGCGGGTGATGATCGACCTCAACCTGGCCGCCGACTCGGCGAGCATGGCCGCCGCGTTCGCGAAGGCGCTGACGGCCGCGCTGCCGCACGGCTCGATCGCCGCGTTCGAAGTCGGCAACGAGCCCGACATCGGCCACCGCGACATTGTCGACCCGCTGACTCCGAAGGCGTCGGTCCCCCACACCCCCCGCGGCTGGGACGAGTACACGATCAGCCAGTACATCTCCCGCTTCCGCAGCTACGCGCGCGCGGTCCAGGAGGCCGTTCCCGGTGCCCCGATGGCCGGCCCGGAGATCTTCTATCCCGGCCGCGACATCGACTGGATCGGGCAGCTGCTCGCCGCCCAGCGCTCGCGCCTGCGAATGCTGACCGTGCACCGGTATCCGCTGTCAGCCTGCACCAGCTCGAGCTCGAATGACTACGCCACGGTCGCCCGGGTGCTGGGACAGAACGCCTCAGGCGGCCTCGCGAACGAGCTCGTCCCGGCCGCCCAGCTCGCCCACGACGCGCGCCTGCCGCTGCGCCTGAGCGAGGTCAACTCGGTCACCTGCGGCGGCGGCAAGGGCGTCAGCAACACGTTCGCGACTGCCCTGTGGGCGCCCGACACGCTGTTCTCGATCTGGAACGTCGGGGTCGCCGGCGTCAACATCAACGAGGAGCCACGGGCCGTCAACGCGATCTTCTCGATCTCGCGCAAGGGGCTCACCGCGCGCCCGCTCCTGTACGGGCTGATCATGTTCGCCCGCGCGCTCGGCCCCGGCGCCAAGCTCACGCCCGTCACCACGACCGGCGCTTCGCAGCCGAACGTGAAGGTGTGGGCGGTCCGCACCAGGTCCGGTGAGCGCAAGCTGCTGGTGCTCGACAAGGGCAGCGAGGGGGTGCACCTGAGCCTCGCGCTGGACATGCACAAGACCGCCACCGTCGAGCGCTTGACCGCGCCCGGCGTCGCCGCCACCGGCGGCGTCAAGCTCGCCGGACAGTGGCTCGGCTCCCAGGGCCAGTGGCTCGGCCGCGAGCGCGAGCAGCGCGTCACCCCCAGCCGCCGCGGCACCTATGCGGTCGCGATGCCCGCCGGCAGCGGCGCGCTGATCACGATCCCAGGCTAGCGCGGCTTCCCACAGGCCGACGCCGACTTCGATCCGCGTTCGCCGCCTGCCGGGCAGCTGCGCGGGTCGGTCCCGGTGGTGGTCTGGTGGACCACCACCGGGAAAGCAGACGCTAGCTCAGGCTTCGACCAGCGCCGGCTCGTCGCTGAACGCCTCGCCGCGCTCGGCGCGGGCGACCAGCGAGGGCGGCGGCTCGAAGCGCTCGCCGTACGTCGCCGCCAGCTCGCGGGCGCGCTCGACGAAGCCGCGCGGGCCGCGGCGCTCGGGACGGCGAGGATCGGCGTAGCCGTTGATGTACTGGAGCACGCCTCCGGTCCAGCCGGGGAAGCCGATCCCGAAGATCGAGCCGATGTTGGCGTCGGCGACCGACTCGATCACGCCCTCCTCGAGGCACTTGACCGACTCGATCGCCTCGACGAACAGCATCCGCTCCTCGAGGTCGGTGAGCGACAGCTGCGAGGGATCGTCGACGGGCGGGAACGCCTCGCGCAGCCCCGGCCACAGGCCGGTCCGCTTGCCGTCAGCGTACTCGTAGAAGCCACGGCCCTCGAGCCGCCCCGGGCGGTCGTAGTCGTCGAGCATCCGGTTGATCACGGTCACGGCGCCGTGGTTGTCCCAGCCGGCGCCGGCCTCACCGGCCTCCTCGGCGGCCCGACGGATGTGGCGCATCAGCTTCAGGTTGAGCTCGTCCGAGAGCTGCAGCACCGGCGCCGGGTAGCCGGCCTGCGACGAGGACTGCTCGATCGATGGCGCCGGCACGCCCTCCTCCAGCATCGAGATGCCCTCGTTGATGAACGTGCCGATCACGCGGCTCGTGAAGAAGCCGCGGCTGTCGTTGACGAGGATCGGGGTCTTGCCGATCTGCCTGACGAGGTCGAGCGCCCTGTAGGCGGTCTTGTCGGAGGTTCTCTCGCCCCTGATCAGCTCGACCAGCGGCATCTTGTCGACCGGCGAGAAGAAGTGGATCCCGATGAACTCCTCGGGACGCGTGACGTGCTCGGCCAGACCCGTGATCGGCAGCGTCGAGGTGTTCGAGCCCAGCAGCGCGTCCGGCGCGACGATCGGCTCGATCTCCTCCCACGCCTGCTGCTTGACCTTCGGGTCCTCGAACACCGCCTCGATCACGAGGTCGGCGCCGGCGGCATCCGCGGCCGTGTCGGTCGGATGGATCCGCGCCAGCAGCGCGTCACCGTCCTGCTGTGACTGGCGGCCCCGCTCGACCGCCTTTGCGACGAGCTTCTCGCTGTAGCCCTTGCCGCGCTCGGCCGCCTCCAGCGAGACGTCCTTGAGCACGACCTCGATCCCCGCCTTCGCGCACACGTACGCGATCGCGGAGCCCATCATGCCGGCGCCGAGCACCGCCGCCCGCTTCGCCTCGTAGGGCTCGATCTCGGGCGGCCGGCCGCGGTCGCCGTTGGCACGGTTCAGATCGAAGAAGAACGCCTGGATCATGTTCTTCGCGACCTGGCCGGTGGCGAGATCGACGAAGTAGCGTCGCTCGATCTCGAGCGCGCCTGCGAAATCGACCTGGGCGGACTCGACCGCGGCGGCCATGATGTGGTGCGGCGCCGGGTAGTTGGCGCCTTTCAGCTGCTTGCGCAGGTTGGCGGGGAAGGCCGGCAGGTTCATCGCCAGCGACGGCGTCGAGGGGGTGCCGCCGGGGATCTTGTACTTGGCGTCGGCGTCCCACGGCTGCCGCGCCTGCTCGCCGTCCGCGTGCTGCTCGATCCACTGCTTCGCCGCCGGGATCAGCTCGTCACGGGTAGCCACGATCTCGTCGACCAGCCCCAGCTCCTTGGCCTTGTCGGGACGCAGCCGCTGGCCCTGCAGGAGCACGCCCATCAGCGCCTGGACGATCCCGAGCAT
>JASHQV010000170.1 GCA_030038955.1 Solirubrobacteraceae bacterium | reverse complement strand
GGCTGTCGTCTCGTTCATGGGCCTCGGGCTGGTGGATCCGATCCTGCCGGCGATCGCTCACAGCCTCCACGCCTCGGAGAGCGATGTCGAGCTGCTGTTCACGAGCTACTTCGCGTTCACCGGCATCTCGATGCTGTTCTCGAGCGTCGTCGCGAGCCGCATCGGCGCCAAGAAGACACTGCTGTGCGGGCTGGTGCTGATCATCGTGTTCAGCGCCGCCGCCGGCTCCTCGGGCACGGTTGGCGCGATCGTCGGGTTGCGGGCCGGCTGGGGCTTCGGCAACGCGCTGTTCATCGCGACGGCCCTATCGGTGATCGTCGGGGCCGCCTCTGGCGGCGTCGCCAGCGCCGTGATGATCTACGAGGCCGCGCTCGGATTTGGGATCTCGCTCGGCCCTCTGCTCGGCGGCGAGCTCGGCGGGATCAGCTGGCGCGGGCCATTCTACGGCGTGGCTTGCCTGATGACGATCGCATTTGTCGCGGTCGCCGGCTTCCTGCCGAGGACGCCCGTCCCGGCGCAGCGAGTCTCGGTGATCGAACCGCTCAAGGCGCTCCGCCACCGTGCCACCCGCGGTAGCGGGCTGACCGCGATCTTCTACAACTTCGGGTTCTTCACGCTGCTCGGCTACGCGCCGTTCCCGCTGCATCTGAAAGTCCACCAGCTCGGCTACACGTTCACCGGCTGGGGGCTCCTGCTGGCGATCTTCGCAGTGTTCGTCGCTCCCCGCCTGTCACGGCGCTACTCCGACGTGATCGGTCTTGGCGGGGCATTTACCGGGATCGTCGTCGTGCTGCTCGTGATGGCGGTTGCCCACAGCTCGCAGGCAGCGCTGATCGTCTGCGTGATCTGCTCAGGCATGTTCTTCGGGATCACGAATACGCTGATGACCCAGGTCGTGATGGAGTCCACGCCGGTCGCGCGGCCGATCGCCTCCTCCGCCTACAGCTTCGTCCGCTTCTGCGGCGGCGCGATCGCCCCCTTCGTCGCAGGCAAGCTCGGCGAGCACGTCGCCGTGCAAGCGCCCTTCTACCTCGGCGCCGGGATGACCGCGATCGCGGTCGTGCTGCTGATCTTCTACCGCAAGTCCCTGGTGCCGATCGAGGACGAGACGATGTCCGGGATCGCCACCCAAGCGGTGAGCGGCCCGGCGCACATCGCCACTTCCCAGCGGCGCCGGCTCGTGCTCGCGATCGACGGCACCAACGGCGACGCAGTTGCCACGATGGCCGTGCCACTCGCACGCGCTGAGAACGCGGAGGTGCACGTTCTGCATGTCGCCGAGCGCAACGTCGTCGCCGGCGAGGACACGGTCGATCTCGAATCCGATGCCGTCGCCGCCTCGCGACTTCGGAGCGCCGTCAGGCAACTGCAGTCTGCCGGCGTCGACACCACGGGCGAGCTGCTGCACGTGACCGGCAGCCATGCCGACATCGCGACGCGGATCCTCGCCCGCGCCGCTCAGCTCCGCGCGGCGATGATCGTGCTCGGCCCTGAGACCCAAGACCACCGTCCCAACCAGGTGGTTGGCGAAATCGCCGCCCGGGCGCACAGTCACGTGGTCGTGCTGCGACCCGATGCCGGTCCGCTGGGACCGCCCGCCACGCGTCCACTCACACCGGAGCTTGCAAGCGAACCGACGGACTCGTGCCGGCCTGCGTGAGCGCGTCCTTGAGCGCCCGCCGCCCGCGGTGGTGCAACCCGTGAATCGAGTCCTCCGAACGTCCCAGACGTTCGGCGATCTCGCCCGGCGAGAGCCCGCCAAAGTGGCGCAGCACGACGATCTCCCGCTGCACGTCGGGCAGCCCCGCGAGCGCGTCGCGGAGCGCGGTCCGAAGCTGAGCGGCCTCGAGCTCGGAGTGTGAATCAGCCACGGCGAGATCCGGCTGCTCGCATACCGGGGTGCGCCGACGGAGGCAGTCAATCGCCATGTTGTGGGTGATTCGCAGCAGCCAGGCAGAGAACGGCACCGCTCGCTGCTCGTAGCTCTCGATCGCCGTCAGCATGCGCGTGAACACCTGCTGCACGACGTCCTCGGCGTCGTGGTCGTTGCGAACGATCGACCTGGCATAGCCATAGACGTTGCCGGCATAGCGCAAGTACAGGAAGCGGATCGCGGAGCGATCTCCCCGCTTTGCGCGGGCGACCGCTCGCTCCACCTCGCCCGGCCGTCGCTCAGGCTCAAGCGTGCGCTTGCGCTGAAAGGACCCCTGCGCCATGTTGTGTCTCCCGCGTCGTGCGTCGTCTCTGATCGATCCGGAGGGCCACGAGCTGCGCGTGACGCTCCGCGAGGCGTTCCCGGGAACCACTCCGCCATCCCCGCACGTAGCGCCGCGGAAGCCTGGAACCCATTCACCTGGACGAAGATCGGAGGCTAGGGAGGAGCCGGCGCGTCACGATTAGAATGGCTGTTAGGCTGGAATTAGTGGAGGCATCGAGTGGATTTGCAACGGCGATCTACGAGCGGCTCCCGTACGCGCTCGTCGTCGTCGACGAGCAGGGCAGCGTGCTGGCCGCGAACGAAGCGGCCGTCGAGATGGGCTGGGGCGCTCGCGAGGCGGGCCCTCCGACGGCCTGCCACGAGATGTTTGCGTGCCGTGCGGCCGGCGGCCCATGCCATCACGAGTGCCTCGTGCAGCGCGCCTCGCGAACCGGCGAAACGCTCCCCGAGATCCGCGTCGACACGCTGCCGGGGAGCCGCGTCAGCGCCGTCTGGGTGACGACCACGCCGCTCGGTCTCGACACGGGCGTGCTGCTCCACCTGCGCCCCGGCGATGCGCGCGACCGGCGTCGGCGCTCGGACCCCCATTGGATCAGCGGGCCTGAGCTGACGATCAAGGCGCTCGGCCGGATTCGGGTCGACAGCCGCGAGGGACCGCTCGGCGGCAACTGGCTGCAGCAGCGACCAGGGCAGGTGCTGAAGTACTTGATCTGCGAGCGCGACCGCGTCGTCCAGGCCGAGGAGATCGCCGAGGCGCTGTGGCCGAGCTCTGGCCGGGAGGCGCTCTCCAGCGTGCGCCATTTCATCCATGGTCTGCGCGACAGACTCGAGCCCGGGCGCTCACCACGTGGCGGCACTCCGTTCATCATCACCGTGCGCGGCGGATACGCGATCAATCGCCGGCACGTCAGGATCGACGCGGACACGTTCACCGAGGCAGCGCGGGACGGGCTCGACGCAGCCGAGCGCGGTGAGGCACGAGCTGCCGCCGAGCGGCTGGAGCTGGCGCTGTCGCTGTACCGCGGCGATCTGCTCGCGGACGAGCCCTACGCGGAATGGGCGATGGTCGAACGTGATCGCCTACGCACGATGGCGACCGACAGCCTGCGCGCGCTCACGCGGATTGCGATGGCGAGCGGAGACCACGCGTCCGTGATCGCCAACCTCGAGCGACTGACGGAGTTCGAGCCGTTCGACTCCGACGTCCACCGGGCCCTCTGCAGCGCCTTGCTGGCGACGGGGCGCCGCAGCGAGGCGATGCGACGATACGCGACGTTCCGGGCGCGCCTCGCCAAGGAGTTCCGCGCCAGGCCGGGCTTCGAGCTCCGCAGCCTGCAACCCAGGCGGTAGCGCTCAGCACGCCCCGCGCCCACTCAACACGACCCCGATCGTCCGGATCAGCACCACCGCCGCGAACAGCCAGCTGCGGCGGTTGGCGTACTCGATGTCGAGCCGCACCATCTCGTCATAGCTGCGCTCGTTGCGCCCGCTCACCTGCCACAGACCGGTGAGACCGGGCTTCGAGTCGAAGCGGCGGTAGTACCACTCAGGGTAGGCGTCAAGCTCGTATGGAATCGGCGGTCGGAAGCCGACGAACGTCATCTCGCCGCGCAGGATGTTGAACAGCTGGGGCAGCTCGTCGAGGCTCGTGCGCCGCAGCAGGCGGCCCACGCGCGTGACGCGCGGGTCCGGGTGAACCTTGAAGATCGTGACCGACCGCGTGACGTCGGCGGCGAGGTTGTTGCCGATCATCTCGCGCACGAACTGCTGGTGGATGCGCGGATCCGCGTTGTGCTGCATCGTGCGGAACTTGAACATCTGAAACGATCGCGCGCCGATGCCGAGACGCACCTGGCGAAACAACGCCGGACCAGAGGAGTCAAGGCGCACGGCGAGCGCGATCGCGAGCAGCAGGGGCGCGAGCACGACGATCAGCGCCAGCGCGGCGACGATGTCGAAGCCCCTCGCGAGTCCACGCGCGACCCCGTTTGCGGCGCTGGGACGTCGGTGTAGCCGCAACGCGAACCCGGGGTGAAGCGCCAGCATCATCCGCGCCCGCCGGCTCAAGCGACGCGAGCAGACACGCGAGGCGGTACGGCCGCCAGCGTCGATGAAGCGGACAGCGCGCAGGTAGTGGATCTCGCGCCCGCGGCGGCGGAGCCGCATGCACAGGTCGAGCTCCTCCAGACGGCCCGCCGCTCGCCTTCGCAGGGTTCCCACCGCCTGCAGCTCCTCGCGACGGATCGCCATCGCCACCCCGAGCGCACACTCGACGGGCGCGTAGCCATCAGTCCGCGGCACCGGCCTCACCGTGCGCAGAATCCGGCCGCCGTGACCCTGCAGGGCCGGCACCGCGATCGCCGCATAGGGATGCGCCTCGAGATGCTCGATCAGATCGCACAGCGCCTCCGGCGAAGATGGCGTCGCGGTCGGTCTCAGCAGCACGATCACGTCGGCCTCCGAGACGGCTGCCGCGACGGCGACCGCGTCGGCAAACGAGTCGCGCGGCTCGAGCCACACGCCCTGTGCAGCGAACGCGTGCCTGGCGATGAACGAGCGCGTGCCGTCGCTCGACCCGAGGTCGATGAACAGGAGACCTGCATGCGCGCGCCCCGCGGACTCGCGGATCGACGCAAGTGAGCGCGCCAGATCGGCTTCCGAATCGCGGGTGACGACGACGAGCTCGGCGGTGGTCGCTCGATCGCGAAGCACCCGCCCGGAGGTCGCTGGCGTTGCGACCGCCGCGTCCGCCGCCGTAGGCGAAGCAGCGGTCGCGGCAACATCCAGCTCCGCGCCTGCCGCCACAGCCGACGCGGCAGGCGCGGCAAGCTCGAGCGCCGTGTCCGCCAGCGCGCTCCCCCCCGCGGTGCGTCTTCTCCTGGCCATGCGCCCATAGAACGGCGAGCGCGTCCACCGCTTTCACGGCGGCGCTCGCGATCGCCGTCCGAGACGGGCAAACGGACACCTGGCGAGGCCTGCGCGGAGTTGCCTGGACGGCCGCTGGAGCCCGACGCGCTCGAGATCAAGCGACACCGCCACGAGGCCGATGGGGACACCGCTGTGCCCCCACGCCGCCGCCATTCCCGCTGCCTCCAATCACACTGCCCAGACGCGCTGTCGTGCTTGCTGACGCTGCTCGCACTCGTCGCCTGGCAGGCGCTGTCGGCCACCGTGGCGCAGGCAGCAACCGCTCCAGCGGTCACCTCGGTGTCGCCAGCTGAGGGCTCCGTGCTCGGCGGCGAGACGGTCACGATCGACGGCTCCGGCTTCGTCGGCGCCGGCGACGCCTGCGCCGGCTCCTACGAGGTCTGGTTCGGCGATGACCTCCAGCACGGCTACGTGATCACGGCGTCCAGCTTCGAGGTGCTGTCGGACTCACAGATCCGCGCGGTCGTGCCGGCCAACTTCGGCGGCATCGTCGACGTCCAGGTGCACGACGCGTGCGGGACCTCGCCGCTCAGCGTCGGCGGCGAGTTCACGTACGACTACCCGAGCAACCAGTGCCTGACGGGTACGTGCACCTTGCACATCGGGGCGACCCCGAGCGGCGAGCTGACGCATGCGGCGCTCGGCTTCCTCGACGGCTTCAACACCGACGCCGGCGTGACGATCACGCCGCACGACGAGCAGCTCGTCGACGCGCTCCACCCACGCCAGTGGCGGCTGGGGCAGGTGGGGCTGAACGAGCCGTCGGGTGGGGTGTTCGGGCTGGCACGCTCGGCCGGCGCAAAGGTCAGCCTCGATCTCACCAGCGACTGGGAGGACTGGGCCTGGAACGCGGACCACGCCTACTACGACGCGCCGTACGGTGACCTCTCGACCTACTACTCATTCATCTACAACGACGTCCGTCAGCGCGCCCAGGCCGGCGAGTTGCCGGACTACTTCGACGTCTGGAACGAGCCGGCGTCGACGGGCTCGGTGGACCAGTGGCTGTCGGTGTACGGCACCGCATACGAGGCGATCAAGGCCGCCGATCCGGGCGCTCAGGTCGTCGGACCGAGCATCAGCGCCTTCCTGCTGAGCTCCGCCGGCGATCTCTCGCAGCCTGGCTACGACCTCAGCCTCACAGACTTCCTCAACTGGGAGATGGCGACCGGCTACCGCTTCGCGGCGATCTCCTGGCATGAGGATGGGACGACCGTAGGGACCTCGCCGACGCTCGTCGCCGGATCGGTGCCGGTCGCGCTCCCCGGCGGCTACCGCGACTACTGGTCGCCGGATGCGATCGCCGACCACGTGCTCGCCGCGCGCGCGCTGCTGGCGCAGTATCCGGCGCTCAGCGGCACGCAGATCTTCGTCAACGAGTACGGCCCCACGTACGCGGTCAACATCCCCGGCTGGATGGTCGGGGACTTCTCAGCGCTGGAGGGCGCCGGCGCCAACGAAGCGATGATCACGTGCGCCGCAGCGGCAGCATGCAGCAGCGAGCTCGATGGCCTGCTGGGAGCGGACGGTGAGCCGCAGATGCCCTACTGGGTGATGCTCGACTACTCGCAGATGAGTGGCCAGCGGCTGCCGGCGGTCGCGTCGGGCGCGAACATCTACGCGCTCGCCACGAGGAGCGATGCGACGAAGACGCTCGAGGTGCTCGTCGGGCGCGCCGACGACTGCTGGGGCGGACAGCAGTGCCCGCAGTTCCACGCCGCAGCCGCTGGACCGGTGAAGCTGTCGCTGTCATTCGCCGTGCCGTGGTCGCTTGGTGCCGTCGACGTGACCGTTCAGAGGCTGCCGAACGACGCGGTCGATCAGCTCGGCGACAACGACGTGCCCGATGCGCCGCCGACCACCCACATCGCCGACGTGCCGGTCAAGGACGGGACCGCGCAGGTCACGATCCCGGCCGTCGGCGACGGCGACGCGGCGTACGTGACGCTGTCGCCTGCTGCCGGCGCTCACACGTCATCGACGACGCACAAGCGACACAAGCGACACAAGCGACACCACCACGAGGCACGGCGCCACCGCCGCGGCAAGGCGCGCCGGCGCGAGCGCCGTCGCCACCGCCGTTCGCGCAAGTAGACCCAGCGCCTCACCGGCGCGCCTTACCGCTCGCAACCGTTACCTTGACCACACGATGACCGTGACGGAGCTCGGGGAGCGGCTTCCCGCGCGCCTCTCGTCGGTGGGGAGGCTGCGGCTGGTCAGCGAGATCATCGTCAGCTATGGGCGGGTTCGCTGGACGATCCGTCGCCATCCGCTCCCGCGCACGGTGGCGTTGGTCCGGTGCTCGGCACGGGCGACTTCTGAGAGCCGCGCCGACGAGCGACGTCTCGGTCGCGCCGTCGTTCGCACGCTCGAGTGGCTGCGCGTGGACTCGAGCTGTCTGCTCTGCTCGCTGGTGCTGTTGCGAATGCTCGCCGCCCGCGGCGTCGTCGACGCCTCGCTGGTGATCGCCGTCCGTCCGGGAGCAGAGATCGGCCTCGACGCGCACGCGTGGGTGGAGCTCGACGGGAGCGCGCTGCTGCCGCCGGCGCCCCCCGAGTACGGGCGCCTGCTGACGCTCTGAGCGATGACCGACGTTCACACCGAGCCGGTCACGCAGCTGGGCGTCGAGGCCTCCGACGATCCTGCTTTCACGCTCCAGGACTACTTCACGCCGACCCGGCGGCGGCTGACGCGCTTCCCGCACCTTGTTGCCGTGTCGTTCGGGATCGTGTGGCGTGCGGCGAGGCGGGAGCTGCTAGAGGTGATCGCACTGCAGGCGCTGACCGCGGCCGCGCTCGCCGGCGAGCTGCTGCTGGTCCGAAGCCTGCTCGGCCACCTCACCGGCGCTCATGCGGTTGCGTTCGGGGCGATTCTCCCTCAGCTGGCGGGCATCACCGCGCTGACCGTCGTGCTCGGGACGGCGGGCACGTTGCTCGGCCTGCGCGGCCGGTTGCTCGCGCACCTGGTCGCGCTGCACGCCACCGACGCGATCGTCCGCACCGCGATCGCGGTTGACCTGATCACCTACGAGGCACCGCGCTTCCACGACCGGCTGCAGCGTGCGCAGCTGGCTGCCACATCGCGCCCGGCGATGATGGTGCAGGAGCTGATCACCACTGCTGGAGCGGTGCTCTCGATCGGCGGCATCGCCGTGGCGCTGCTGCTGATCCAGCCGCTCTTCTGTCTGCTCGCGCTGGTCGCCTACGTCCCGATCTGGTTCGCGACCAACCGCGCCGGCCGCCTCGGCTACCGGCAGTCGGTCGAGCAGACCGAGCGCCTGCGTCGGCAGCAGTACCTGTTCGAGACGTTGACCACGAAGCCGCCGGCCCAGGAGATTCGCGCGTTCGGGACGGGGGCCTTCCTGGCCGATCGCCAGTACGCGATCTACAGGCAGCTGCTGGACGAGCTGCGCGAGGTGTTGACCAGGCGGATGCGGCTCGCGCTCGCGGGGCAGCTGGCGACCGCGGTGCTGAGCGCCGGCCTGCTGGCCGTGCTGGTCTGGTTCGTGACCAGCGGTCGGATGACGCTGGCGGAGGCTGGCTCGGCCGCGACCGCGATGGTCCTGCTCAGCGGACGCCTCCACGGCCTGGCCAACGGCTCGGCGGGTCTGTACGAGAACTCGCTGTACCTGGAGGACTACCTGTCGTTCGTGGGCGCCGCTCCCAGGGTCGGGGCGTCGCGCCGCACCGTCCCTGTTGTCCACGAGCCGGAGCTGCTCACCGCCGTCGACGTTGGCTTCACGTATCCGAGCCGCAGGAGCCCAAGCCTGGTTGGGGTGTCGCTGGAGCTGCGGCGCGGCGAGGTGGTGGCCTTGGTCGGAGAGAACGGCTCAGGCAAGACCACGCTGGCGAAGCTGCTGGCCGGCCTGTATGCGCCGACGACAGGAGTGGTGGCCTGGGATGGAATCGATGCCTCGACGCTCGATCCCGCCGAGGCGCGCCGGCGCGTCGCGGTCGTCTTCCAGGACTTCATGCACTATCTGCTGCCCGCCTACGACAACATCGCGCTGGGCGATCACCGGAGATTCGAGGACGCCGGCGCGGTCGAGCGCGCGGCTCGGGCAGCTGGGATCCACGAGACGATCGCGAGCCTACCGGCAGGCTACGAGACGATCCTCGGGCCCGCATTCTTCGGCGGCAGCGACCTGTCCGGCGGTGAGTGGCAGCGGATCGCGCTCGCGCGACTGTTCTTCCGCAACGCGCCTGTGGTAATCCTCGACGAGCCGACCTCGGTGCTGGACCCTCGGGCGGAGGCGGCGCTGTACGCGAGCATGCGCACACTGTTTGCCGGCCGCGGGGTGCTGCTGATCTCGCACCGGTTCGCATCCGTTCGCAGTGCCGACCGGATCTACGTGTTGCGGGACGGGCGCATCCACGAGCAGGGCACGCACCGGCAGCTGCTCGCCGCAGCCGGCTACTACGCGGAGTTGTTCGAGCTCCAGGCCAGTCAGTACCGGAGCTGAGCATGAGCACCGGAGCCGAGTGTGCGACGACACGCCCAGTGCCCCAGCCTCGCGAGATCGAGTTGCTCGCCAGTCTGATGCTCGGCCCGGACGAGTCAGCCGAGCCGCTTCCCACGCCGCGAGCGGATGGCACGCCGCGAGCGGATGGACTACACGCGGCACTCCAAGCCGTCCTGATTGCGGCGCTCTCGCACCCGCCCTGCGTGGTCAGCTTCTCCGGTGGCCGCGACTCGAGCGCCGTGCTAGCGCTGGCGTCGGATGTGGCTCGCCGTCACGGACTGGAGCTGCCCGTCCCGGCGATCATGCGCTTCGCGCATGTGCCGGCCAGCGCGGAGGCAGCGTGGCAGGAGATGGTGCTCGAGCACCTGCGTCTCGATGAGGTCGAAGTCCTTGCGCTGAGCGACGAGCTCGACGTCCTCGGCTCGGCTGCGACCGACTTTCTCAAGGCGCATGGGATCCGCTGGCCCGCCAACGCGTACATGCACGGGCCGGTGATCGAGCTCGCGCGCGGCGGCACCGTGCTCACCGGGATCGGCGGAGACGAGTTGTTCTCGACCGGCGTGCCCGGCCGCTCGCTCCGGCAGCTGGCGATCGCGATGCTGCCGCGGCGGGTGCGGGAGCAGCTGTGGCTCTGGCGGAGGCCTCCTGAGGGGTACGGATGGCTGACCCCACGTGGACTGACGCGGGTCCGACGCGCGCTAGTCCGCGATCAGCGGCGCTACCCGTACCGGTGGGACCGCGCCCTGCGCCACTGGTACGCAAGCCGAGCGTTCGCCGCGCTGGACGGGACGATCGCCCTGGTCGCCCAGGGACGCGACGTCGAGGTCTGCAACCCGTTCCTGGATCGTCGGGTGCTCGCTGAGCTCGCGCTCGCCGGCGGCTCGCACGGCTTTCGCAACCGCACCGAGGCGATGCGACTACTCTGCGGCACGCTGCTGCCCGATGCGGTCTTGAGCCGCCCTTCGAAGGCGACCTTTGGAGGCGCAGTCTGGGGACCACGGGCTCAGGCGTTCGTCACCGGCTGGGACGGGAGCGGCGTCGACTCACGCGATGTCGACACGGAGCGGCTGCACGGCGAGCTGCGGTCCGAGCAGCCCGACGCCCGCACGACGCTCTTGCTTCAGCAGGGGTGGCTTCACGTGCAGGGGCTCAGCGAAGCCACCAGCTGATCCGTCTGCGCCTCGATCTGTGCAACTTTGGCGGGGCGAACGTAACGCCAGCCCGGGAGCGCCGCCAGCTCCAGGTAGGCGACCGCTGCCTCCCGCCCGTGAGTGAAAGCACTCGATGCCGCCAGCGCGCGCAACCGCTCCTCGGCAGCCAGCGGCTCAAGCCTGACGCTGTCGCCCCACTCGAGCAACACGAGTCCGGCGAGCGCAAGCTCAGGTGGACTTGGCTCCGGCCGCAATCGCCACCTGGTGCGGTTGCCGACGACTCCGAGCTCCTGGCCGCCAAGTAGCGCTGCCGCATCCTCGCGCAGGTCGATCGCGCGGGGCCCCGCGAACGCGGTCGTTCGATCGACGATCAGGACGTCGTCGCAGACGATCGGATAGCCGGCTCTCATCAGCTGACCCAGCGTCGCGCTCTTTCCAGCCGTGCGTCCTCCGAGCAGCGCCCACGCCCGGCCTTGATGCGCGAACGCGCCGCCGTGGAATGCGAGACGTCCGCGCCAACCGCTTGCAATCGCGGCCGGAAGTCCCAGGTAAGGGTGGGCAATCGCGTCGGCGTGGACCGGATCCCGGCTCGTGACCCGGACGGTCAGAGGCTCGCGGAACAGCTCGATGCGGTCCCCGGCCGGTAGCCACAACTCAGCATATTGATCGGTGATTCGGAGTGTTCGGGCAGGCTTTGGCGTGGCGACGCCGCCGAGCACGCGCTCGATCTGGAGCGATGGCCACTCGGCCGGCACCGGCATCAGTTGTGCCGTCCCGTCGCTCAGCCCGCTGACCCGAAAGCCGTACGCTCCGACTGCGGTTGGTCGTTGACGGGGCTTAGCCTGCATGGGACAATTGCGGATGGGAGGTACGACGACCGAAGGGCAGGGACATGAAAAGGTCATACGAAGCACCCGCGATCCGTGAGCTGGGCTCGCTGCAGGAGTTGACCCAGCAGGGCTTCAACAAGATCGGCTTCAGCCACGACATGTACAGCACCGAGCAGAACCAGCTGGTCGGAAGCATCGTTCCGGCTCGCTAGCTGACAAGCAATCAGCCGTCAGCTCCGGGTGCGGGCGGCTGATCGGCGGCGACGATCAGCTCGCGCCGCCAGCAGTCGTCGAGGAAGGCGTCGACGTCGGCGCCGGCCCGCTCCGGGTCGATCTGAAACTCGTCCACCAACGCCTCGATCATGCGGGACCGAGTGGTGCCCCGCTCGAGCTGCTGCCACAGGATCGTGCCGGCCGGGTTCGTCGATAGGTAGACCGAGCTCCGCAGGTCAAGCACGATCGTCTCTTCGTTGAAGCTCCGGGCCCGGACGTCGCTGTGGCGCAGCGACAGCCGCGGCTCCCGCGGCTCGCTCACGGCCCGATCGTAGTGTCCGCTGAAAGCCATTGCTAGAGCACCAGGCAGCGCCATGCGAGGCTGCCGGCTGCCAATCCCCCGAGCGTTGCGGCGTCGACCACCGGCGCTCCGAGAATGTGCGCGCCTGCTCGGCGAGCACGCGAGAGTCGGGAGCCTGGACCCTCGCGGTATGGCCGGGTATCGCGCCAAACGTGGCGAGCGTAGGGAGCCGTCGCCAGCAGCCACAGCCTGCGTCGCGTAAGCGCCGTAGTCATCAGACCGGCCAGCGCGAAGTCGAACTTCGCGGTCCAGTCAGCGAAGAACAAGCGGCGATAGAAGACTGCCGTGCGCAGCTCTGGCACGAGACGAGCGAGCCCTGGCATGTCGCGTGTCCAATGCCAACGGTCGGCAACCGTGTCCCCTACGCTGCCCCGGACGACCGCGTGCTCGACCAGCGCGTACGGAGCAAACGCGGCTCGTAGCCCGAGACGGTGTCCGCTCCACGCGAACAGCGTGTCCTCGCCGATCGGCGTGCGCATCGCCCGCGCTCGCCTGTGATCGACCGACCAACGCCGTCTTCCCGGCTGCTCCAGCGCCCAGTCCCTGAAGCCGCCGATCGCCTCGAACGTGTCCCTGCGCACGAACAGATTCGCCGTCTGGTAGAAGCCTCGATCGGACTCGACCGACAACGAACGGTCGAACGGGGTGCGATCGGCGGCCGTATCCGGAGCGACGCGACCCTGGATCAGATCGGCGTCCGCAAGCGCGCGACATCCCTCGGCGAGCCATCGCAGCGTTGGAAAGCAGTCGGCATCGGTGAACGCCAGCACCGGCGCTCGGGCGGCACGCACGCCCGTGTTGCGCGCGGCCCCCGGGCCGTGGCTGGCGTCGTTGTGGAGCAACCGTACGGGCGGCCGATGACGGCGGGCGATCACGGCCGTCTCGTCTCGCGAGCCGTCGTCGACCACGATCACCTCAAAATCGCCCGCGAACTGCTGGCACTCGAGCGCTTCGAGGGTACGCGCGAGCGTCGGCGCTGCGTCGCGCGCCGGAATGATCACGCTGACCTGTGGCTCGGACACCGCTCAAACCCGCTTGCGGCCATCGGCTCGTGCCCGCCGGATCGAGATCACCGTCCGGGGGATCCCCCGCAGCAGCCAGGTGATCCGTCGGCAGAAGCGCAGCGCCGGGTTGAACTGCCTGCCAGCCCGCTCGTCCGAGAGGGGCGCGACCGCGGCCACGATCACGGAGGCCTTCCCGCGCACGCCTCGAGCCGTCGCGATCCGCGCGAATCCAATCGCCAGGGCCGCCTTGTCGCGTTCTGCGAGCGAGCCGGCACGGGCGAGCGGGAGCTGCCGCAACAGCGCTTGACCGTCGGGCTCGAGCTGGAGACCCGCACCCATCAGCGGCAGCGCGCCCAACCGATCGGCGAGACGCTCGGCCGCCCGCCAGTGTGCAAGCGATGTGTGCTCGAGGGCGCGCCGGAGGTCCGCGCGCTTTGCCGGCACATCGCGGTGCTGCGCGGCGTGCAGCGCGACGCTGAGCGCGCGAGCGGGCAGGTTCGGCACCCGGACGATGACTCCTCCGATCGCGTACGGCTCCACCCAATCCTGGAGCTCCCGCCAAACCCGTGCGGGCGGGCGGGTGGCCCCCCATAGAGTCGCGTGCAGGTCGATGATCGTGCGGTCAGAGCCGCGGATCCACGGGTGCGCATGCTCCGAGTTGCGCTCCGCAGCGGGGCGGAATTCAAGTTCGCGGAGCACGGTGGCGGCGCGGGCCAGGCGGTCGGGGGCGACGAGCAGGTCAGCATCCACGTACCCACGAGGCTCGTCGCGGTACAGCCACTCGACCGTGGTCACGCCCTTCACCAGGATCGACTCGATCGCCCGCGCGCGCCAGGCAGTCACGAGCTCGGCGCACGCGGCGTCGGTGGCGAGCGCCCGCACGGTCGCACCGCGAGCGGCTTCGTCGACAGCCGCAGAGATCGCGTGCGGCGCCACCGATGCCGGGCGATCAGTCGCGAGCGCGAGGTTAGGCGTAGGCGTCATAGTCGTCGCCACCCGGCTTGATCCCGGTGACAACGAGGCCGGTCGGGCGCTTGGGAAAGCGCGAGAGCGCCTCGCGGGCTGCCGATGCTTGCTCCCGGGTGGTCTCGGACGCCCGCGCGCAGACGACGATTGCATCGACGCGGGCAAGCACCTCCAGCGTGTCCGCTACCGGCAGCAGCGGACTCGAATCGAACACCACCGCCTCGTAGGCTTCGCTGACCTGCTGGATGAACTCGTTGAACCGGTAGGAGCCCAGAAGCTCGCTGGCCTTTGCCGTGCGCGAGCCCGATGGAATGAACACAAGTTGCGGAGCGCGCGCCGCCGGTGCGTGCCCATTGCTCGCCGGCGCTGCGTCATCGCTGCCCCGCGGCTCCGCAAGCGTGACGAGTCTGAGGATGTCCTGCGGCGAAACCGCTCCGGCGAGGTAATCGGTGATCCCGGGAGACTCATCGATGCCGAGGCGCGCCGCGAGCGCAGGCCGGCGCAGGTCGCAGTCCACCAGCAGGGTGCGGCGGCCGGCAGCGGCGATCGCGAACGCCAGCGAGCTGGCGACGGTGGTCTTGCCCTCCCCGCGCACGGCGCTGGTGACGAGAATCGACTGGGGCGAACGGTCGCCTTCGAGGGCCGCGAGGTTGCGGCGCAGGATGCGGAAAGCTTCAAGGTCGATCGTGGGGGCGTGGCTCGAGCCATTCGAGAACTGCGCCACTTGACCCATCGCCTGACTGCGGATGTGCCCCACCACGGGCAGCTCGTAGGACTGCCTCATCTCCTGTGCGCTGCGCAGGCGCCGGTCCGTGGAGTCGCGCAGGAAGGCGGCGGCGATCGCCAGCAGGAGACCGAATAGGAGCCCCAAGAGCGCGCTTCTGGCGCGACTCGGCGAAGATGGACCCGGGAGTTGAGCGGGGGCGACAAGTTGCGCCGACCCGGCGAATCCTGCGAGCGTGTTCAGCCTGCCAAGCTCGTCCGCATAGAACGCCAGCTCGCTGGCGCGGCCGGGGGTCGCCGCCGACCGCAGCCGCGCAATCTCTCCCTTGACCGTCCGAGCAAGCTGCGTGAACTGCGTCCGCGTCTGCGCGTTGGCTTGCGAGACAACCACCTTCGCGACGGTGTTCGCCAGGCTCGCAGCGAAGCTCGAGCTCGAGCCCGTCGCGCTGACCTGCAGCAGACCCGACGTAGCCGACACCTGCGCGGAGACCGCACCCGCCAGCGCCTGGGCGGAGGCCGGGACCCCGAGCGCATGCTTGACCTGCTGCATCACGCTCGGCGTGGTGACGAGCGCCGCCTCGGTCGCGGCCACCTGCGCGGGGGTTTCGACGGAGCTCGACGCGAGGCCGACGACGCCCAGATCACCGGTCGGGTCCTGGAAGCTGACCTGGGCGGCGGCCGTGTAGACGGGCGCCTGCTGGCCCGCGTAGACGAGGCCCGCAGCCGCGCCAACCAACCCCACGATGACGATCATCAGCCGGTAGCGGCGCAGCACGCGCAGGTAATCGCGCAGCGTCACGTAGCGAGCGGGTGCGCTCGTCTGTTCGGTGATCACGTCCACGCAACGTTCCGGCGCGCGCTTTCTTGTGCCATCTTCAGCGCCCGCTGAGCGTGTGGGGCCGATCCACGGTGAGGCTGCCGGCGCTGTGCGCACGCTCGAGCGCGGTTCGGTAGGCGCCGACCGTGGCCGCCGCGGTGGCCTCCCAGCTGAATCGCGACGCTCGCGAAGGCCCCTGCTCGCGACACCGCCGTCTCAGGGAGTCGCCGTCCAGCATCCGGCGCAGGCCGGCGGCAAGCGCATCCACATCACCGGGCGCCACCAACTCCGCGACGCCACCAGCCAGCTCTCGGATCGCGGGGAGATCGCTCGCCACCACGGGAAGCCCAGCGGCCAGGGCCTCCAACACCGGGAGTCCGAAGCCCTCGCCGAGGCTCGGCATGCAGAACACAGTCGCGGCCCGGTACAGGCCCGCCAGCGCTGCGTCGTCGACGCGACCCAGGATCAGCAGACGTTCGCGGAGCCCCAGCTCACCAGCCAGCATCTGCAGTTCCTCGGAGCGTCCCGCCGTCGGACCGGCAAAGACCAGCCGCAGGCCCTGGAGACGGGCAGCTGCGAACGCGCGCAGCAGCAAATCGTGTCCCTTTCGGCGCTCGAGGGTTCCAACGGCGAGGATGAACGGACCCTCGATCGGGGGCTCGACCGGCGGCGGCAGCCGCGTCAGACCGTTGGGCGTGACGTGGATCCGACGGGGATCTACGCCGATGTCGACCAACGACTCAGCGGTGCTGCCGGACACCGCGAGGATCGCAGCCGCCCGCTCGAGGCCGGCCAGCTGTCGCCGCTGCATCTTGCGTGCGCGGCGGCTGTGAAGCGATGGCAGCTCGCGGGTGACGAGGTCGTGAACCGTGATCACCAGCGGCAGCCGCGTCGGCGGGGGAATCAGGTCAAGCGAGTGGACGATGTCGACCTGCCCAGCGATCCGCTCAGCGCTCGGTAGACCCAGGGTCTGCCAGGCCACATGGATCGCCCGCAGCGGCACGGGAACGTGGCGAACACCCGCGGGCACGCGTTCGACGCGGCGCCCGAGCGCAAATCCCGACACCTCGCAGTCCGACCGGCGCGACAGCGCCAGGCGCAGCTCGCGGCTGTAACGAGCTACGCCAGTCGAGGCGACCAACTCGGGGGTGGCGTCGAGCGCGACCCTGATGCTCACGCTGGCAATAGCCACCCAGATGACTCGCGACGGAGATCTGACCCGGAGGCGACCGCCGGCGCTTCCCGGTCCGCAGCCGCGACGCGGCTCGCGCCGAGCGCCGCTCCGGCCAAGCTCCACAGCGTCCACGCGACCGAGAAATCGATCCAGATCTGAAGGAACCAGGCGGCCACGGCCAGTCCAGCCGCCGCAGCCGACGCGGCGGCGATCACGGTGTCCGAGCGCCGGCGTGCGGCCGCGCGCAGGTTGAGCACCAGCGTCACGGTGAGGGCCGCGAACACGAGCATCGGCACCACTCCGAGCTCGATGCCGACCTGCAAGTAGTTGTTCTCCGGGATCACCACCTCGGACCCCTGGGCCGCGAATTGCTGGCCGACGCCCGCGGAGCTTCCCAGACCGGTCCCGAGCGGGTGGCGCTCGATCGTGTGCACACCGTTCCAGAAAGCGGACACGTGAGAGGCGTTGTCGCTGTTGCTGCTCGGCGCCGTGATGCGCTTGGCGAGCCCCGTCGAAATCGCTGTGGGGATAGCGACGATCGCCAGCGCTGCGACCAGCAGCGCGATCCGTGTGCGCCAGTGCCCCGGGCGGCCGGCAGCCGGCCTGAACGCGAACCACGCGACGATCAGGGTGGCGAGAATCGCGCTCCGGGTTTGCGTCAGCAGGATGCCGGCGCCGATCAGCGTCAGCGCGAGCATCGTCAAGCATCGCGCGCGACCACCGCGCATGACCTGTTCGAGCGCCAGCGCGAACCCGAGCACGAGATAGAAGCCGCAGCTCAAGGCGCTGAGGAAGACCGAGCCTGCCCGCACGATCTGGGTGCCGCCGACGTTGCCGTACACCGTGATGTTGTACGGATTCGGCGGGTTCCCGTGAAGCACGTCGATCTCGTAGCGGGTGTACTGGATCGTGTTGACGACGAAGCGATTCCAGCCCGAGACGTCGAGCGCCTCGAACACGCACACGCCCGCCACGACCACGGCGACCGCGAGCGCTGCGCGGCCAGCCCGGTCCAGGAACCTGTCCGGCAGCGGCGCATGCCGGGCGCCGAGCAACAGCAGCACGAAGCCCGCGTCCTGCCGGAAGCCGAGGACGCGGACGCTGGTCGACGCCGCGGCGGAGGGAATGACCACGTCCTGCGCGACCGCGTACAGCGCCACGATCACCGCGAACCCCAGCCCGACCCGGTCGAGCGCGTCCGCCCGCCGGCCGCCGGCCAGGTAGTTGCGGATGCCGGCCACGATCACGCCGATCGCGAGCGACTCCTTCCAGGCTCCGAGATGTCTGACGATTGAGGTCGGCATCCCCCACGCCCACAGCTTCGCCAGGATGAAGCCCTGGAACGGGAGCAGCACGATCAGGATGATCAGGCTCCGGTCGGGCCAGCGTGCGGCGATCGCGATGATGCCCAGCCCGACGAGGCCGGTCACCGCTGTCTGCGGCGAAATCAGGTGCCTCGGCGAGAAGTAGACGGCGAGGATGACGAGGATCGTCAGCAGCCACACGGCACCGCCGGTGGCTCTGCTGCCAAGGCCCGGCGACAGGTCGTATCTGCGAGCGACAGAATCCACCTGCCACCAAACGCACGGCAGGCTCAATATTTGCTCCGCGGCGCTCAGGTGAGAAGCGGACGGCACCGGAGAGCGACGTGCGCGATCCCCTTGCGGAAGAGGACGAGCTCCTCCCATCCCTTCGGATCGCGAAGTCGCCCGAGGATGCTCCGGGGAGTGCGGCGAGGGACCTCGTACCGGGGCCCGAACGGCACGAAATATGGCCTGCCGCGCGCGAGCACCTCGAAGCCTGCCTGCTCGATCATCGATTGAAGAGCAGCGAGGTTTGGCTGCCACCACCAAACGCGATCCTCGGCGTCCAACCGCGCCATCGGGACCCGAGGGAGCAGCTTGCTGAGGACGTACTCGATGCAGTCGTTGAACACCACCTCGCCCCTGGCCACAGCCCTGATCCGCTCAAGTGCGCCGACCGGGTCGCGCAGGTGCAGCAGGATCGAGCCGACGAACACGAAGTCGAAGCTGTCGAGCCGCTCCGGAGAGATCTCATAGACCGTCATCTCGTGGCGTTCGACCGCCGAGCCGAGCGCTTCGCGCGCGATCGGGAACCCGTTGCCGTTGCGCTTGATCAGCTCCAGGTTCTCCTTGCCACCGTCATAGGACTCGCGGATCCTCGCCCTGGCAGGCCAGTCCCACCGGTACGGGTCGGGGACATCGACAGCGTGCACCTCGGCGGCGCCGCGCCGCTCCATCTCGAACGCCCAGAAGCCATCCCAGGTGCCGATGTCGAGGCAGCGCATCCCAGCCAACGACGTCGGGATCGGAACGCGAGACACAATCGGCCGGACGTCGACGACGCCCGGAGTGACGACCCCCGGCGCCAGCTCGAGCGTGTGGTACCAGTCGTGATTGCCGGCGACGCGTCTCTGCAACGCAGCTGTATCGACTGTGGGCTGGCCAGGCATCGCCGGCCGGGACGCTACCGCAGGCGCATCTGCGGGGCGCCGATCGCTCGAAGATGACGTCAGTCAGGGCTGTGCGATCCTTTGCTGGCGTGCGAAAGCCTCTGTTCCCAGCGATCGAGCACGCCCGCTGGGGCGGTGCACGAGGCACGATCCGTCGTGTGCTGGCGCATCCCCGAGCTGCTGCGCCGGAAGACGATCCGGCTCACAGGCTGCTCGCCGAGGCGGATGAGGCCGATCGGCGCATCGTCACAACCAGCCTGCAGTACTCGATGACCAGCGCGCCGCGGATGCTCGCACTGGTCGACGCCGTGCGGTACTGCGTCGCGCGACAGCTCTCCGGCGCGTTCGCGGAGTGCGGTGTATGGAGGGGTGGCTCGATCCTGGCGATGATCCTCACCCTGCAGGAGCTAAGCGTGACCGACCGCGACATCTACCTCTACGACACATTCGAAGGTATGACCGCGCCGGGTGAGCACGATCTTTCCTCATTCGATCCGCCGGCCAGGGAGACGTGGCAGGAGGCGAAGGGCTCGGAGCAGCGTCCTTGGTCAGAGCTGTTCTCGCCCGAGACCTTCAACGAGGAGGCTGTGCGCTCGCTGCTCGAGGGCACCGGCTATCCCCAACAGCTGCTGCACTTCGTCCGCGGCCCGGTCGAGCAGACGCTGCCCGAGCAAGCACCCTCCGAGCTTGCCCTCCTTCGCCTCGACACCGACTGGTACGAGTCAACCCATCACGAGCTCGAGCACCTGCTCCCGCGGCTCACTCCGGCTGGGGTACTGCTCATCGACGACTACGGTCACTGGAAGGGTGCCCGTCGCGCCGTCGACGAGTACTTAGCCGAGGTGGGTCGTCCGCTGCTGCTGTCCCGCATCGACTACACCGGACGGATCGCGGTCAATTCCTAGATGCTCGCGGGCTTCTCCGCGATCAAGGCGAATACGAGTGCGTTGCGGTTACGGCTCTCGTCCGACTCGTGCCGGTCGGCGACGGCGACCAATGTCTGCATCGCGGCGCAGAAGGCCGGCCTCAGGCGAGCGGGGAGCCGGTACCTGATGCCATCCTGAACCAGCTGGAGCCCGCTGGCCGTCAGCCCCATGATGCCCTCGAAGCAGACGACTCGCATACCGGCCCGCTCTATCGCTTCCCGGATCCCAGCGGACGTCCAGCGCCAGAGGTCGACCGGGTCTGGGTGGTAGACCATGAATCCGTGGGTGGAGAGCAGGATCCGGCCGGCGGGCTTCAGCACTCGGCGGCACTCGCTCAGGTAGAGGCCAGGGTCTGCGACGTGCTCGAGAACCTGGGTCGACAGGATCGCGTCGACGCTTGCCTCGTCGAGCGGCACTGATCCGTCCGGATTGATGGTGACGTTGGCATTCGGGTTCCCGGGCAGATCCGCCGCCAGATACTCGACCGATTTGGGAAACAACCGGCGGTACGGGACGTCGGCACATCCATAGTCCAGCAGGCGGCCGTTCGCGGTGCACCTAAGGTCTGGGGCGAGCGCCTCGAGGCGGGCGGGGAGCTCGCGGATGATGTAGGCGAGCGGATGCGATCGACGGTAGCCACGAACCGAGCCACGGTCCGGGTTGAACCGCGCGAGCGCCATCACACCTCGCCCCTGGGCGCAGCCAGCCACCCGAGGTCGCACGCCAATCGCTTGACCTGATTCCGAAGCGTCCGTCCCTCCATGGCAAAGTCGGGCCACGGGGTCGCGCTACGGTGCTGACGGTAGATCTGCTGCCAGCGCCGGTCGTGGAGCAGGTGCCATGGCTTGTTGAGGTCAGGGCCCTCGAAGTGGCGGATCGCCGGGTTCTGGATCGCCTCTCGCACGGGATCGTCCCCGAAGGCCTCGACCGCGAGCTGGCGGCGAGTCAGCAGCGTGTTCATGCAGTTCCAACGTGGGGGCATCGCCATCCAACGGCCGGCCGCGGCCAGATTGAGCGCATCCTGATCGGGCCACTCCATGCGCCCGTCATCCTCCGCAATCAGCCGAACAACCCGGTCGCAGAACTGCTCCGTGCGCATCAGCTCGAGATTGAGCAGCAGCACCCCACTGTTGAAGTACTTCGACGCCTCGATTCCCACCTGACGCGGCCGATGGCTATGGAACTCCATGAACACGTTCCTCACAGCACCCAGGTAGACATCGCTTATGTCGAATTCCATGATCGGCGCCAGACGGTCGAGAGCAAGTGTGTCGATGTCGAGGTAGAGGACCCGGTCGAGGGAGAGCAGCTCGCCGACGAAGATCCGATACCACATGGCCGGTCCGAACCGATTGTCGACCGGGAGGCCAGCGATTCGCCGAGACGCGATCTCGTGAAAGCTGATGCTCGCACCCAGTGCGTCCACCATCCCCTCGAGCTTGGCGGCTTCAGGGCGGGGCAGATCGGCTCCGTGGAGGAAGTGGATGATGCGGGCGCCACCCGCGGTGATCGCCGAATGGATCATCGCGGCGCTATGTGGGAGGTAGCTCGCGTCACTTGCGCAAGCTACGTGCAGCTCCGTCACAGTCTCTCGTAGAGGTAGAAACGGTCGTGGAGCGGCAGCAACTCGGCGATAGCCTCGTCGCTGATCACGGGTTCGCAGTGAACGAGCTCGAAACCGGCCTCGTCAAGCACTGGGGAGAAGTCGACACGGCTTCCGTCGCCCTCGGTGCTGAGCAGCGCGTCTGGCTCGTTTGGGATTATCAACAAGCGACATACCTGGAGCTCCACGAGTCGGTCGATCCACCAGCTCACGGCGGCCAGAGGACACTCGGAGAAGCTGTGCATGTTGACCGCCAGGTCGAACGTGCGCGGTGCAAGTTGCTCGTCGAGCGTGTCGAGGCTCACTACACGAGCCGGCGGCGAGCATCCTCGGTAGCGCAGATACCACTCGCTCAGGAACGTCGCCTCTGGCACCGCGTCCACGCAGCAGTAGTCGGACACGTTGTCGAGCGCCTGAGCCATTCGATGCCCCAGCCGTCCGTATCCCGCGCCGATGTCGAGCACCTTGATCGAGGGCTGGCCCGAAAGCTTCAGCTGGCGCTCGAGGTACGAGATCTCGTTGATCGACTGCAGCAGATCGCGGCTCACCCTCCCCCAGCCACGAAACGAATACGTCCAGCACCCGAACAGGCCATCCTCGGTGAGTCGATCCAGGAGTCCCAGCTCGTCTCGGTCACGCACATATCGGGCGTACACGAAGTACTTCAGCTGGCTGACGCGTGGAAGCTCCCGGTAGTGCCAGACGAACAGCGTCTCCCCCCTGAACCATCTCAGGTCGAGGAAGGAGCTGACTGCGCTGCGGTTCCAGCGGGACAGGCTCAGCACCGGAAGGTCAAGCCGACTGTAGGCATCACGCAGCTCGATCAGGCGCGGATTCTCGCTCGTTAGCTCGCTCGCCTCGACGGGCAGCGGCACGCTGTCGTCGTAGAGCCGTGTCAGATAACGACGATCCTCGTCGGTGAGTGGCGGCAGCCCATCGTCCTGAGAGATCTGACTGTCCAGCAGGCTCCGCAAGCGCCCGATTCCCTTCATCGCGGCTCGTCCTCCTCCGCGAGTGGCGGAATGGCGGCGCGCAGCGAGCGCCACACGTGAAGCAAGTCGTCTCCGGCGTCTCGGTGCAGACACCAGGTATCGAATCCCTCGGGCAACGTCAGATAGCCGGCGCTTTCGAGCATCGAACGGCATTCCTGCCGGTCGCCGGGTGAAAGATGGAAGTGCTCGTAGATCACCACCGTGGGATGCCACTGAGTGAAGTCGATGTGTTTGAGAATCTCGAAGTCGTGCCCTTCGGTGTCGATCAACAGCAGGTCGATTCGATCGAGCTCGTGCTCAGCGCACAGCGACTCGAAGGTCAGACACGGAACCGTGGTCTCGACCATCCGCTGCTCGATATCCCGGATCAGCCGTGCATGGTCGAGCACGGCCTCGCGTGAGAACGAGCCGATCCCGTCGTACCACTGCGGCAGACCCTCGCTGGCATAGTCCTCTGACGGTGCCAGGTAGTAGAACGGCAGCGACCCGTCCCGGTCGGTGATCGCGACGTTGGCGAATTCAACGCCTGCCACGCCCGCATAGTTTGCGCGTAGGCGTTCGAACACATACGGCACGGGCTCGACCATCACCCCTTGCCAGCGAGAGCTCGTGATCATCGAGTGAAGATGGTCTTCCTGCTCGCCGTCGTTGGCGCCGATCTCGATGAACACGGCTTCTGGGAATGCGTGGCCGAAGGCGCGCACGAGCTTGGGTCCGGCGAGACGAGCCTCTAACCTGCGTGCCCGCGCCCGGGCAAGGCGGGAACGCAGCCGTGACCTGATCTCGAGCCGTGGCATCAGCTTCGGCACCACGTCAGCAACGCCGCACTCCATCTAGTGGGGCCGCGCCGCCAGAAGTGGGCGTCTTCGCTCACGATCCGCCTGAGAGTAGCTGTGCCGGCATCGGCGGCGCCGCAGTCCCGAGCGCCTGCCTGAACGCTAGGAGGCGCCGGCGGAACCGGCGCTCGCCTGCTCTGTCGCGGCTTACGATCTCTCAGATGGGTTCTGGGATGGCGAGCTTCTGGGATGCCCGCGCCGAAGAGGACGCGTTCTACTTCATCGACAATCGCCTCGAGTACGGCCATCCTGATCTCGAACGTTTCTGGGCCGACGGAGAGCGAGATCTCGATCGGCTGCTGCAGCCTCTGGACGAGTCGATCGACCCACACGACGAGGTGCTGGAGATCGGATGCGGGGTCGGGAGGCTGACTCGCGCGATCAGCAGCCGGGCAGCATCCGTCCGGGCGCTTGATGTCTCGCCACGGATGCTCGAACTGGCGAAGCAGCACAACAGCACACTCGCCAATGTCGTGTGGATACGGGGAGACGGAACGACCCTTGACGGAGTTGGCTCGGCCTCCGCCGATGCGTGCATCTCTCATGTTGTGTTCCAGCACATCCCAGATCCCGGCGTGACTCTCAACTACGTTCGCGAGATGGGGCGAGTGCTTCGCGTCGGTGGTTGGGCCGCGTTTCAAATCTCCAATGACCCCCGCATCCACGCGGCTGCGTCGATCCGGCGTCGCATACGTGACCGACTACTTGCATCAGTCGGTCGTCTTCCGAGCGGGCAGCACGACTCCCGTTGGAGGGGATCGATGATCGAGCTCTCGGACCTGCGGCGGACAGCGGCCGAGGCTGCGATGGACGTTGAGCACGTGATCGGCGAGGGGCAGCAGTTCTGCCTTGTGCTCACCCGTCGGCACTGACCTTCGACTGCCCCGCGTATGCTCATCATCGATGCAGTCGGGAGCTGCTCGAACTCTGCGACGAGTGTGGGGACGAAGCCTGCAGCTGCTCCATGCGGACGTCGCACTCATCGCGTCAGACGCGGTATGGTCACTTCCGCTGGCGCTCTACAGGCTGTCCGGCCGGCGGGTCGCGCGGTTCTCGCAGCTCTATCGGGCGGGAGTGCTGCGCCAGCAATTCGAGCGGTCGCGCATACCCGGCATGACGGCACTGACTGAGCGGGCGTACCTGAAGTGGCACGCCCAGGAAGAGCTCACTGGCGCTGGTGCCGTGGTCGACCTCGGCTCGTGGCTTGGATCCACCACAGCGTCCCTCGCAATGGGTCTTGCCGCCAACCCTCGGCGATCGACCCGCACCTCGATGATCCACGCATACGATCAATTCAGATGGGAAGGATGGATGGATATCCATTCGCCACCCACCCGCCTGGGCCCGTACAAGCCTGGTGATTCGTTCCGGCCTGAGTTCGAGCTCGTGGTCAAGCGGTGGCGCGAGCGGATCGCCGTTCATGAGGGTGACCTCCTCCAGGAGACGTGGCGCAATGGACCGATTGAGCTCCTAATCGTGGACGCGATGAAGTCCTGGGAACTGGCCTCTCACATCGTGCGTGAGCTCTATCCGGCATTGCTGCCGACCAGCGGCCACCTCATGCATCAAGACTTCAGCCACTGCTTCACACCTTGGATCCCGCTGATCTCCTATCGGCTCATCGACTTCCTTGTCCCGGCCCGAGACATTCCGCGATCCGAGTCGCTGGTGTTCCGTGTGGCGAGTGCGGTGCCGCCGCGAGCCTCCAGATTTGAGCTTGGCCGCTCATCGTTCGACGACTTCGAGATAGAGCAGGCTTTTCGGCACTGGCTGGATGTCACCCCGGCAGAGAAGCACTCCGGACTTCGAGCGGCGAGAGTCCTCCTCAGCCACTACGATGGTGACATCGACCAAGCCGAGTCGTTGCGGCAATCTTTCACCAATCGCGGTCTATTGAATGAGTTTCACATAAACACACTGCATGCGGTCATGGATCGGTGATTCCGCAACCGCTGCAGTCACACGTAGCCATCAGCTGCATCCGAGTCGGTCGACCCACCTGCTGGCGGGACGCAGTCACTGCTCAGTGCTCTCGCAGGAGCATTCACACGAGCGCTCGTCATCGACGTCGAGGAAGCGAGCGTAGCGCGTCTTGCTAAACAGCTCCGCGATTGCCGCGAAGTTGGAGACCGCTTCCCGCAATCGAGTCGGCGTGAGCTTGACGAGATCAGTTCTCATTGGTGCGGAGTCGATGCCTATATATTCACATACCCTGTCCACAGTCACTTGATGTGCTGCTGACGGCAGCAAGGCATCTTCGTACGTCAGTACGAGATGAGGGACGTCACGCACAAAGCTCTGCAGTAGCTGGGTATCTGCCTCGATGATCCAGGTCGCAGCCATCAGATCTACAGGATCAACGTCGATAGGCGCAAACGTCATTCCATCGCCGGTCCGATAGTGGAACTGTCGATTGCTGCCGATTATGTACGACAGGGCTTGGTGAACGGGATTGCGTCTCAGGAGAAGAATCAAGTGATAGCCCATAGCGTGTAGGCGGGCGGGATAGCCACTGGGATCGCCGATCCCGTGGATGGCACCGCCAGGATTGCGAAACTGGCTAAGTAGCAGCTTCCATCCGTACGCCTCCATTCCCTGAAGGCCGGCAACGGCAGAACGCGCTGTGACGTATTCGGTTGGCAGGCCATGCCCACCGGCGAGGAGCTCGCCTTCGCAGCGGACTCTCGGATGCGAGTCCATCAGGGAGACGAGCAACTCGCTACCTGTCCTGCCCGTAGACAGGATCACGAAGCGACAGGCGGGAGCACAGTAGCGGCCAACAAGCGCAGGGCCATACGTCCGTATCCGCCGTCCAAAGGAGCTCAGCAGCTGAGATCGATCGGCGACCATCTGTCGGGCGCAGAATATCGATCCACCCCTCGAGGGGCGCCGGTCTCCTTCAACCCGACTGAGAGTCAAGCTCGTGAGAGCCAACCGATGCGTGACGCACGCTCGACCGGCGGAGCGGATGCCCCCAGAGCCTACTTACCAGCCGCAGACGCAAGCGATGGACCCTCTGCCGGGCTGGCCGGAGTCGGTGGCAGCAGCGAGCCGCGCCGGTGGAAATATCCGATCGCCTCTTGCAAGAGGGGCCGCTCCAGCGCGACCGTTGCGACGATCGTCAGGACCACGTACAGGCTCAACATGCCCAAGGCCGCGGGCAAGCTTGTCTCCATTCCGGACGCCGCTCTCAAGGCCAGAATCGGGAGCGCTGCAATGATCGTTGGCGCAAACGCGCGGAGCAGATGTGACACGATCGAGACGCGGTTGAAGAAATAGATCAACCAGATTCCGCGCAAAGCCAACGCGACCGCTTCGCCGATCGCGAAGGCATAGCCGAGCCCGATGAGCCCGAACTTGTGCATCAACGGCACGGAGGACCCGACAACCACGGCGGAGAGAATGACCGCGGTTACGGCGACCGGCCATGTGATCCCTCGTGCTTTCGTGAACGCGGCCCAGTTGTAGCCAACCTGTTCAACCGCAGTCACAATACCCATGATCTCAAGAAGAGGCACTGCGGGCAGCCATTGACGACCAAGCCAGAAGTGGATCAGGTCGGAGCCGAACAACGTCAGGCCGATTCCGAATGGCACGGCCCACATCAGCGAGAGCCGATTTGACTTGACAAAGAGCTCCGAGACGACGGTGACTCGATCTCGTACCGCACACACCGCTGGATAGAGAGTCTCAGTAAGGATGGCGTCGGCCTGGCTAGTAAATTGCACCAGGTTGCCAACGAGTGTAAAGGCACCGATGCCCGCGAGACCTATGATGCCGACGCCGATCAGCGTCAGCGCCTGAAACATCGCTAATGCCGCGAGTCCGGAGATGAGCAGCGGCGTCGAGAACTGGACGTACTGGCGCATCGTGCCACGGTCGTAGCGGATCGCGAGTCGAAACGGTGAGGCGTAGATCGCGACGAGCGCGCCGACCCAGGATCCCGCTACTGCGCCGATGACAAAGCTCCAGTATCCGGCACCGAGGATCGCAAGCACGATCATGACGATCGCCCCTCCGAAGGGCTCGATGGCGCTGAGGAGGCGCTGGCGTCGATAGTCCATCCGGCGGTAGAAGATCGCGAGCGGGAACTGCAACGCGGTCGAAGGTAGGAGCAGGAGCAGCGTCAGACCAGGGGCAATCACCACCGAGTGTCCGGACAAGACTGCGTATGCCATGACGACGCCAGCAGCGACGGGCGCGATTGCAGCAGCGAAGCTGAGCTCCACCGTAAATGCTCGTTGGAATGCCTGCTCCTGATCTTCATCAGCCTGTTGGATGTATCTGTCATTTGCGCCGAACACAGCCTTCAGCCCCACGGCGGTCCATAGGGTGACGCTGACGAGGCCCCACACGCCATAGTCGGCTCGGGTCAGGAAGGCCGCGACGATCAAGCCGCGCAGTGCGCTCACACCGACCAGGCCGGCTTGGAACAGGCTGTTGACGATCACGCCGCGAGCCGTGTGGCGACGGAGGTCGACGATGCCTCGGCGGCGGTCGTCGACAATCCCCTGCGGCTCGGCGGCCATCTGCTCAGCGTAAAGGATCGCCGGAGGTGGAGATGCAGCTACCTCGGTCAACTGAGTCCGGCAGAGTCTGGCCGCCGAGAGGATCAGCCAGGTGGGCAAATCCGCCACTGCTCTGGCCCGCGGCGACAGAAATCTGACGTTGATCCGTTCCTTGGTCGATGGCGCTGACGCGCATGAGACTTGGGTGGCTGCGCACACGTTCGCGTTTTCCGGCTGGCGCCGGAACGTCGGCGGCGAACCCAGCTGTGCGGGAGACGGCGCGCGGCGACCCCGCTGCCGTGCTGGGCGATCAGCTCCGAGCGGATCAAGGACCGAGCGATCCGGCCGCGCGACGGGCGGCGGACTCGCAATGGCTGCCGGCCGACTGGAGCGACACCGTCTCGGAGCCCGCGCCGAGCGCGGCCGCGAGCCCAGCGGAGGAGCGAGCAGCGCGGTGGCTTCCCGGTCCTGCCGCGCTTGCGCACGTCGTTCTCACGCGTGCCTTACGGCGGCCACGAGCACGTCGCCCCAGCCTCCTCGCCCCCGCGCTGGTACTCGCGTCGGCAGTGATCGTGGCATCGCTGGCGTTGCTGGCCGCCGATCGGGGCGGTAGCGCCGATCACCACGTCCAAGCCGCCATCAACACACGGATGCCGCAACCCGTCAAGGCGGCTGCGGGTGGCGGTCGCCTGGGTGCCCGGCACCATGGCGATCGCAGCGCGCACAGGGTTTCCGATCGCGACCGCGGCGGCGCCGCCGTAGGCTCCTCTGGCGCGGCGGCTGGCGCGAGGGCGCCGATCTCTACAGGGTCGGCTGGCAGCCCGGCACAGGCAGCGCCGGGCGCGCGCGCTGGCTCTCCCTCGGGCTCGGGATCATCGGGGGCCGGCAGCACGGGGTCGGGATCGCCGGGGGCGGGATCGGGCAGCGGATCGGGATCGGGTGGCGGATCGGGATCGGGGAGCGGATCCGGATCCACCTCTCCGGCGAAGTCGCTACTCACGAAGGTCCAGAAAACCGTGACGAGCGCGATCAACACCATCCAGACGGTCATCAGCACGGCGCCCACGCCGACGCTGTAGCGCCCGCTGATCACGTGTCGGGTGCAGTCGCCGCCGCTTCAGAGCGCTCAGGCCAAGCGGGTAAGCGAGCCGCCGGCCTCCGGATCCTTGCCGTCGGCAACATGTATCCGCCTCAACATGCGGGAGGCTACGAGCTGATGTGGGAGGCGGCGATGGCTCGCGCCCGGCTGGAGGGCCATGAGGTTCGGATCCTCGCCTCGGACTACCGCGATTCCGATGCGCGTGGCGAGGACGATGCCGATGTGTACCGGACGCTGCGCTGGTATTGGGATCTCCGGCGCTACGAGTTCCCGAAGCTGAGCGTGGCCGAGCGTCTCGTGCTCGAGCGGCACAACGCGGCCGAGCTTGCTCGTCACATGTGCGAGTTTCGGCCGGACGTCATCTCGTGGTGGTCGATGGGGTGCATGTCGCTGTCGCTGATCGAGCGGGTCAGGAGGGCCGGGCTGACCGCCGTGTTCAACGTCCACGACGACTGGCTCGTGTATGGCCCCGAGTACGACCAGTGGATCCGACTGTGGCGAGGCAGGCGGGTGCGGCTCGCGTCGCTGGCCGAGCGTCTGTCTGGGATTCCGACCAAGCTCGATCTGAGTCGCGCGGGGAGGTTCGTGTTCAACTCGCATTACACGCTTGCGCGCGGACTGGCGACCGGCCTCAGCGGGGACTCGTGCACGGTGGTCTATCCCGGTATCGACGAGCGATCTCTCAAACCCCTCCCCTCGCAACCGTGGCGCTGGCGGCTCGCGTACGTCGGGCGGATCGACCGCCAGAAGGGAATTGACACCGCGATACGCGCGCTCGCGCGGCTTCCGCGCGTCGCGTCGCTGTCGATCTGGGGCACGGGAGACGACCGCCACATCGAGGAGCTGCGGCGGCTGGCGGAGGCGGTCGGTGCGGGCGGGCGGGTCCGATTCGAGGGCTGGGCCGGCGCCGAGCAGCTGCGCGCCGTCTACGGGGGCGCCGATGCGATCGTGTTCCCGGTTCGCTGGGAGGAGCCGTTCGGGCTGGTGCCGCTGGAGGCGATGGCGGTCGGGCGTCCGGTCGTTGGCACGGCCCGCGGCGGAACTGCGGAGTTCGTGCGCGATGGCGAGAACGCGCTCGTGTTCAGCGCCGACGACGAGCTCGGACTCGCGCAGGCGATCCGGCGACTGGCGCAAGACGAGCGGCTGCGCCAACGACTCCGTGATGGCGGGAAGCGGACTGCGGCGGGCCACACGATTGCGCGGTTTGCAACGCGGACCGTCGAGGAGATCGTGCGTGCCGCCGATCACGCGGCCGGCTGCGCCGTTGGTGCCCGCGCATGAGGATCCTGTTCGTCTCGCAAGAGATGCCGCCAGAAACGGATTGGGGAGGAATCGGCACCTACGTCGATGTCCTATCGGAGGCTCTCGCAGCAAAGGGCGCCGAGGTGCACGTGCTGTCGGTCGTCGACCAGCAGCCCGCGAGCCGCAGCGAGGCTGCCGGCGTGACCGTGCACCGCTACTGCCTCCCGCCCGTGCTACGGCCGGCTCTGTACGCGCCAGAGAGCTGGCTCCGGATCTTGCTCGCTGTCTCCGTCGCCAGGTTGGTTCCTCGGCTTGGGCTGGAAGCGGACGTCGTCGAGTGTCCCGAATGGATGGCGGAGGGGCTAGGGCTGTCGCTTCGGGGACGGCTTCCGCTCGTCGTCCGCCTGCACTCGAGCGCGCGTCAGCTGTTCCGGTATGCGGGCAAGGGCGTGCATCTCCACGGTCTCGACGGAAGGCTCGCCGCGCGGCTCGAGGAGGCATCGGCCAAACGCGCGAACGTGATCGTCAGTACGCGCGCCAACCTCGATGAGGTCAGGGGCTGGATGCGCCTCGACCAACTGGCTCTGCACGCGATCCCGTACCCGGTTCGACTGCCGCAGGTCAGCCCGATGCCGCGTACCGGCACGCCGCGGGTCACGTTCGTCGGGCGCCTCGAGCCGCGCAAGGGCCCGGAGCTCGTGCTCCGGGCCGTTCCGAAAGTGCTCGCAGCGGTGCCCGACGCGCGCTTCACATTCGTCGGCAGGGACGTGGTCGCTCCAGGTGCGATGCCGTCCTCTGGCTGGCTGCTACGCGAGGCGCAGCGGCTGGGGGTGGCCGGCGCGATCGAGCTGACAGGTCAGCTCGATCGCGCCGGCGTCGAACAGCAGCTGAGACGCGCGACCGTGTGCACGTTCCCCTCCCGGTGGGAGAGCTTCGGAAACGCCGTCGCGGAGGCGTCCGCCGTCGGAAGGCCGGCGGTCGTCTCCGACATACCCGCTTTCCGGGATCTGGTGCAGGATGGCGTGACCGGACGGATCGTGCAGCTCGACGATCATGACGGCTGGGCCGAGGCCCTGATCGAGCTGCTCCGCGATCGCGAGCGAGCGCAGGCGGCAGGCGAGGCCGGCGCCGCTCACATCGCCCGGATCAGCGATCCAGCCCGCGTGGCGGATCTGACGCTGGCTGCACACGAGCATGCGATCGAGCGCTGGGCTCGCTCCGAGCGCGCCGGCGCCGGGTTCGTCTGAGCTCGACATGGCCCAGGCATCCTCCACCGTGCCCGCGGCTGGCGTCGTCATCCCGACGCGGAACCGTCGGCGTGAGCTGGAGCGAGCGATCCGCAGCGTTCGCTCGCAGACGCTCGCCGAGTGGGAGCTGGTTGTCATCGATGACGCGTCCACGGACGGCACGGCGGCCTACCTGGACCGCCTCGATGATCCACGGATCCGCGTGCGGCGGCTCGCTGAGCACGCCGAGCGCTCGGTGGCCCGCAATCGGGGGCTCGAGCTGATGAGGTCGCCGGCGGTTCTGTTCCTCGACGACGACGACGAGCTGCTGCCCGCGTCACTCGAAGTCCTGACCCGGGCGCTGACATCCGATCCAGCGGCCTGCGCCAGTGCCGGTGCGGTGGTGCACGAGGTCGACGGGTTGCAGCGACGGCCCTCGTTCCCGAAGCGGCCGCGACTCGTGGACGTTCGAGTCGAGCTGCTGGCCGGCTGGGTTGCACTGGGAGGCCAGTCGCTGATGCAGACCGAGCTCCTGAGACAGCTCGGGGGTTGGCGGGATGGGCTGTCGGTCGCCGAGGATCAGGAGCTCTGGCTGAGGTTGTGCGGCCGGGGGCCGGTGGCGATCGTGCCCGACACGGTCCTGATTCACAGGCCGCACGGCCTCGATCGGGACGCGCCAGGCTTTCGCGACGCCGAGCGCCGCGTGGTCGCGCGGCATCTACCGGCAGTCGCGGATCCTCGCGCTAGACGTGCGGCAGAGGCGCGCGAGCACCTCCGCGATGCGGACATCGGCTTCCAGCAGGGCGCTTACCGCGCCGCGCTGGGCGCCACGATCCACGGCATCCTCACGGCGCCGTTCCTGCTGGCATCGCCGCTCGTCGGCCCGGGGCTGGCGAAGGGGTTCGGCAAGGCGCTGATCGCCGCGGCGCTCCCCCGTAGCGCCGTCTCGCGGCTGCGCGCCGCCGTGAGGCGAGCGGGTCCACGGCCCGTGGGTGGGCGCCGATGATCGAAGCCAGCGTCATCCTCGGGGTCCGCAACGGCGCGAGCACCATCAGCGACCAGCTGGCGGCGTTGGCTGCTCAAGACTTCGCGCACCCGTGGGAGCTGGTTGTCGTCGACAACGGCTCGACCGACGGCACGGTCGAGGTCGTACGGCGATGGAGCTCCCGATTTCCGGAGCTGCGCGTCGTCACCGCCAGCGAGCGAGCCGGCCTCGCCTACGCTCGTAACGTTGGTGCGGCTGCCTCGAACGGACGGATCCTGGCGTTCTGCGACGCCGATGACATCGCCGACGGTCGCTGGCTGAGCGCGCTGTCCGCCGGCGCTCGAGTTGCGGACATCGTTGGGGGGTGCCTGGAGATAGAGCTGCTCAACGCGGAGCTCGCTCGGCGCTGGCGCGCGATCTCCGACGAGGACCTTCGCCGCCCGACGGCGCTGAACTACCTCCACTTCGCGGTCGGAGCGAACTGCGCCGTGCGACGGGAGGCGTTCGAAGGCATCGGCGGCTGCGACGAAGCGTTCACGATCTGCGGCGACGATGTCGATCTGTCGTGGCGCATACAGCGACAGGGTGGAGCGCTGGCATATCGCGAGGACGCGATCATGCACTACCGGCTGCGGTCCGATCTCGGCGGACTGATGCGCCAGCAGTACCTGTACGGGCAGGTGGAGGGGTTGCTGCGCCGTAAGTTCGACGGCGCGGTTCCACCAGTTCGCTGGCGGGACCGGTGGCCGGTCTACCGCGCCCTGCTGGTTCACGCATGGCACCCGCTCGCCAACCGTCGGCGGCGCGGGGGATGGCTGGTCTGCGCCAGCAACTGCGTGGGGCGCATCAGCGGGGCCTTGAGGTACGGGGTCGTCAACTACTGATGCGGCAGCTGCGCGCACAGTGACGCGGCTACTCGTCGACGCCAGCTCGCTCGGCGACGATTCCGCGTATCGCGGGATTGGGACGTACGTGCGCCAGCTGCTGGGCGGGCTCGCGCGCCGTCCCGAGCTGAGCGTCACGGCGCTGTGCCGGCCGGGGACGGCGCTGCCGGAGGGCGTTCGCGCGCTGCCGGCGTGGCGCGCGGCGCCAGCGCGCTGGCGCCGCGCGCAGCACGAGCTGCTGCTGCCTGCAGATCTCGTGCGCGCGCACGCGGAGCTGCTCCACAGCCCGGCGCTCGACCCACCGTGGCGCTGCCGGACTCGGTGGGTACAGACGCTGCACGATGTGATCCCGCTCGCGTTCGCCGATCCGGCGCTGGCGGCCGAGCGGCGCCGCTGGCGCCGCCATGCCGAGCGCTACCGCCGCGCCGACGCGGTGATCGCGGTCTCGCGCCACACGGCGGCGGTCGGGATCGAGGCGCTGCAGCTCGATCCTGGGCGGGTGGAGGTGATCCCGCACGGCGTCGACGCCCGCTTCGTGCCACCCCGCGATGCGCAGCCGGAGGCGCGCCACGATCTGCTGATGGTCGGCGAATACTCGCGCCGCAAGGGCTATCCGGAGGCGTTCGCGCTCGTGGGTGCGCTCGCCGAGCTCGGCTACCGCGAGCGCCTGCGGGTGGCGGGCAGGATCGCGCCGTGGGTCGAGCCAGTCGTGAGCCGCGTTCGGGCGCAGGCGCCGGCGCCCGAACGGATCAAGCTGCTCGGCTTCACCGACGACCTGGTCGGCGAGTACCAGCGGGCACGCGTGCTGGTGATGAGCAGCCGCTACGAGGGCTTCGGGCTACCGGTGCTGGAGGCGATGGCGTGCGGGACGCCGGTGGTGGCGTTCGACAACAGCTCGCTGACCGAGGTGGTCGGTGACGCCGGCGTGCTCGTACCGGACGGGGACGTGGCGGCGCTGACGCGCGCGGCTCGCGCCGTGCTCGACGACGAGCAGCGCTGGCGCGAGCTGTCCGAGCGCGGCCTCGAGCGCGCCGCCCGCTTCTCATGGGACGAGAGCGTGCGCGCCCACGCCGAGCTGTTCGCCGGCCTTCGCTGAGGTGGCCGGGAGACAGCCGGTGCAGAGCTCGCGGTAGAGGCGAGCGGTGGCGACTGCCATCGCGTCGACGTCGAAGCGCGCCACCGTGCGACGCGCCGCCTGCACGAGCACGTCTCGCAGGCTCGCGTCCGCCAGCAGCGCGACGATCGCCTGTGCGAGCGCCTCGGGGTCGTCTCGGGGGACGACGATGCCGTTGACCCGGTTGACGACGAGATCCCGGTTGCCGGCCACGTCGCTGACGACCACGGGCGTGCCGGCGACCATCGCCTCGAGCGGGGTATACGGGGCTCCCTCGAATCGTGACGGCAGCGCGAACACGTCGAGCTCGCCCAGCGCCGCCGCCGCCCGCGGCAGCGACGCCAGCCGATGGAAGCGTCCGCCGAGCCGACCCCGCGCCACGGCGCGCGCGACCTCGCGCTGCCGCGGCCCGGAGCCGATCAGCACGAACTGCGCGTCGGGATCGGTGCGGCTGACGGCGGCGCACGCGGCGACGAACACCTCGGGTGCCTTCTGCCACGCGAGCCGCCCGACGCAGCCGACCAACGGAGCCCGCCCGTCGATCCCGAGCAGCGTGCGCAGCGGCGGCTGCAGCGGCCGTGGCGGCGCTGGCGCGATCCCGTTGTGGATCACGACGAGCTGCTCGAGATCGGCGATCCCGTGCGCAAGCGCGTACTGGCGCTCGCTCTCGGACACCGCGATCACGCGGTCGCAGTACGGTGCCAGCAGGCGCTCGAGCGTCAGCGCCGCCCGCGAGCGGCTGAAGCCGTGGGGCGTGTAGACGACGGCAACGCCGGTGCCGCGCGCGGCCAGCCGCGCGATCACGCCGCCGATCGAGCTGTGACCGTGGACGATCGCCGGGTGCGTGCGCTGCACGAGCGCGCGCAGGTTCGCGATCGCGACCGCGTGCCGGTGCGGTGCGCGTGAGCGGCTCATCTCGACCAGCTCGACGCGCGCGCCGGCCCGGCGCAGGCGCGCCGCAGCCGCCGCGGTCACGACGCCGTGATGGATCGAGGGAACCGCGACGAGGTGATCGAACTCACGCACGTGGCTGACGAGGTCGAGCACGTGGCGCTCGGTCCCGCCGGCGCACGCCTCGAGCACGTGCAGGACGGTCGGCCTATGCTGCCGCACGGGTGTAGGCCTCGAGCAGGACGTTGGCGCAGTCGCTCCACGAGGCGGCGGCGCGTGCGCGCGCGATCCCGCGCTCGCGCTGGCAACGGTGCCAGTCTTCGTCCTCGAGCACGCGCACCAGTGCGTCGGCGATCGACCGCGGCGACGGCTCGGTCGCCCAGCAGCCGGCGTCGTCGAGAACCTCGGGGAGCGACGCCACCGGCGCGCACACGACCGGCGTGCCGCTGGCCGCCGCCTCCAGCGCCGGCAGCCCGAAGCCCTCGTAGCGCGTCGGGTAGCAGAACGCCCGCGCGCCGGCCAGCAGCGTCGCCCAGGCGTCGTCGTCGGGGAAGCCGAGCGATACGAGCCCGTC
>JASHQV010000169.1 GCA_030038955.1 Solirubrobacteraceae bacterium | reverse complement strand
AGGTCGAGGACGTCTTCGAGAACCAGGGCGCTCAGCTGGTGCGTGAGGTGGCGACCGCCACCAACGACGTCGCTGGCGACGGCACCACCACCGCCACGGTGCTGGCTCAGGCGATCGTTCGCCAGGGCCTGAAGAACGTCGCGGCGGGCGCCAACCCGCTGGCGCTCAAGCGCGGCATCGAGAAGGCGGTCGATCAGGTCGTCGCCAACATCGCCTCGCAGTCCAAGGAGGTTTCCGGCAAGGACCAGATCGCGCGCGTCGCGACGATCTCCGCCGGCGACGAGGAGATCGGCGACGTGATCGCCGACGCGATCGAGAAGGTCGGCAAGGACGGCGTCGTCAACGTCGAGGAGGGCCAGACGTTCGGCATGGACCTCGAGTTCACCGAGGGCATGCAGTTCGACAAGGGCTACATCAGCCCCTACATGGTCACCGACCAGGACCGCATGGAGGCCGTCCTCGAGGATCCCTACATCCTCATCGCCAACCAGAAGATCGGCTCCGTCCGTGACGTCCTGCCCGTGCTCGAGCAGGTGATCCAGTCGGGCAAGCCGCTGCTGATCATCGCCGAGGACGTGGAGGGTGAGTCGCTGGCGACGCTGGTCGTCAACAAGCTCCGCGGCACGTTCACCGGCGTCGCCGTGAAGGCGCCGGGCTTCGGCGACCGCCGCAAGCGGATGCTGGAGGACATCGCGATCCTCTCGGGCGCCGAGGTGATCACCGAGGAGATGGGGCTGAAGCTGGAGAACACCCAGCTCTCCCAGCTCGGTCGCGCCCGCCGCGTGGTCGTCGCCAAGGACACCACGACGATCGTCGACGGCGCCGGCGACAGCGACGGGATCAAGGGCCGCATCAACCAGATCAAGACCGAGATCGAAAACACCGATTCGGACTTCGACCGCGAGAAGCTCCAGGAGCGCCTCGCGAAGCTGTCCGGCGGCGTCGCCGTGGTCAAGGTCGGCGCGGCCACCGAGACCGAGATGAAGGAGAAGAAGCATCGCGTCGAGGACGCTCTGCAGGCGACCCGGGCGGCGCTCGAAGAGGGCATCGTGCCGGGCGGCGGCGTCGCGCTGCTGGCCGCGCAGAAGGCCCTCAAGGTCGACGCGATCGATGACGCCGATGAGCGCACCGGCGCGAAGATCGTGCACCGCGCGCTCGAGGAGCCGCTCCGTCAGATCGCCGAGAACGCCGGCCTCGAGGGTTCGGTGGTGGTCAACGACGTCCGCAAGGCAAAGGCCGGCCAAGGTCTCAACGCCGCCACCGGCGAGACCGTCGACCTGATCTCCGCGGGCATCATCGACCCGGCGATGGTGACGCGCTCGGCGCTGCAGAACGCCGCCTCGATCGCCAAGAACATCCTCACGACCGAGGCGATCGTCGCCGAGGTCCCCGAGAAGGAGGCGGCTGGCGCTGGCGGCGGCGGCATGCCCGACATGTCGGGGATGATGTAGGTCGCCCGGCGCGACTTGATGTAATCGTCTGTAACAGGCGAGTGCTGTTGAGGGGCCCGGCTGTGACGCCGGGCCCCTTTTTCTTGCGACTGGGGACTTGAGTTGAGATGCGGTGGCCGTGCTACGCCCTTGACGAGAGCACGGCGCGAATGCGGTCAGCCAGTTGGCTGACTTCGTTGGCGCCACCGCGTGGAGCGCTGGGCCATTCATCAACGCGGGTCCACCAGAACTCGCGCGCGGTGTGTGGGTAGCGATATCCCAGGTAGACGGCCTGCTCGACTCCCCTGGGGGTGGTCAGGGGCAGGTGCGAGACGATGCAGTGCTCGTCGCTTATCAGCCCACCGCCGGGGACGGCGCTCATGTCTTGGTGCTTGGCGCAGATGAAGCACCGCTCCATGAACCGGACGCTATCTCGTTCTCGGTGCGGGGTCGTCCACTATGCGTCGCGGGGTGGCGGCGCTCGCGGTCGCTCGGCATCCGCAAGCAGATCTCGGTAAAACCGTGCGTGTGCCCGAAGCCGTCATCTACGACCTCGACGGCGTCCTGACCGACTCCGAGCAGCTGTGGACCGAGGCCAAGCAGGCGCTGGTGCGCGAGCGCGGGGGCCAGTGGCGCGACGCCGCCGGGATCGAGATGATGGGGATGAGCTCGCCCGAGTGGTCCGCGTTCATGCGCGACGAGCTCGGCGTGCCGCTGAGCGCCGAGGAGATCAACGCCGGCGTGGTCGGATGGCTGGCCGGCCGCTACCGCCGGGAGCTGCCGCTGATCCCCGGAGCGGTCGAGTCGGTACGCGCGATCGCTCAGCACTACCGCGTCGGGCTGGCGTCGTCGGCCAACCGGGAGGTGATCGATCTCGTGCTCACGGAATCCGGACTCGCCGACGTCGTTGCCGTGTCGGTGTCGAGCGAGGAGGTGGCGCTAGGCAAGCCCTCCCCCGACGTCTACCTCGAGGTGGTGAGCCGTCTCGGCGTCGCCCCCGACCGCAGCCTCGCGATCGAGGACTCCAGCAACGGCCTGCGCGCGGCGGTGGCGGCCGGCCTGACCGCGATTGCCGTGCCCAACCCGCACTACCCGCCGGACGCGGCTGCGCTGGCGCTGGCTATCGCCACCGTCACCACGGTCGCCGAGGTCACGCCGGCGTTGATCGAGCGGGTCAGCGGCTGAGCGCGTTGAAGGGCCATTCGCATCATTGCTGTCAGTGCTAGCATTGATGACAATAACTGCAAAGGAGAACGGATCGGTGTCGGTACTGACCGTGCGCAATCTCGATGACGAACTGAAGACGCGGCTTCGCGTTAGAGCGGCTCAGAATGGACGCTCGATGGAGGCCGAGGCTCGCGAGATCCTGCGTGAGTCGCTTGCTCCACGGAAGGCCGGCGATCTCGGCGAGCGAATCCATGCACGTCTGGCGGGTCTCGGACTCGACGAAATTGAGCTACCGTCGCGGACCGAGTTGACGCGTGCGCCCGGCTTGGGCGAATGATCGTTCTCGACACGAGCGTCATCTCCGAGCTGGCGCGGCCGACTCCGGATCAGGGGGTCCTGACCTGGGCGGGCGCGCAGGATGACGTTGCGGTGACGGCCGTCACTGTCGCCGAGCTGCTCTATGGAGTCGCCCGGCTTCCCGACGGCGCGCGCAAGGTCAGACTCGCGGAGGGCATCCTGGCGATGGTCGACGAAGACCTGGCGGGTCGCGTGCTGGCCTTCGACCGCGCAGCTGCCTCGCACTACGCGGAGCTCGTTGCCGCCCGCGATCGCGCAGGACACCCGATCAGCGTGGCCGACGGCCAGATTGCTGCGATTTGTCGCGCCCACAGAGCCGTGCTGGCGACGCGCAATGTTGGCGATTTCGCTGATGTCGGCACGAAGCTGGTCGATCCGTGGACAGGCTCGATCTATACGTGAGTCGAACTCGGCAACGAGTACGGACGGCGTTGGCGCTTGACGCTGCTGCGATGAAGGCGAGCGCCGATCGGCGCAGGGTCGGGCTCGCTCCCACATCGCGACGCCGAGATCGCCCAGCCCGAGCAGCTCGCGCCTCTCGCCCCGGGGCGTGCCCGGCCGAGCCACGCCGGCGTCGGGGGCTCCCCGTCCGGTCACAGGGCCACCGACACGAGCACCTGGCCGCGTCCGAGGCTGTGATACTCACTGCTCAGAGCTAGGTGTAGCGCCGCCCGATAGGAGCAGCGCAAGCTGAGCTCCGGATCGAGGTCAGTCAGCCTTAGCGACGGATAGCCTTCCGGCACGACCGGACGGAGATAGATGCTTGCCTCATAGCCTTTCGGTGAACCAGCTGGCGTCGAACCCGGTGAGCGGGTTGCGCTTGTGGTAGTCCCCGACCGCGTAGCAGCTGCGAGCGGAGCCGCAGGCGACGGCGACGAACCCGGTGCCGTGACGAGCGCGCGAGCCGGGAGGCGTCTGAACCGGCTGCCACGTCCACCGTCCGTTGCGCCATGCCACCGCGAGTGGGTTCTGGGTGGAGCCCGAGCCGCCGGTTCGGCCGACCACCTCGCATCCCCAGGCGGTGCCGCAGGCGACCCCGGTGAGCACCGCGTGTGCGGCCTGCTTGCGGGCGCTGAACGCGAGACGCGTCCAGTGGTCGGGAGTCCAGCGCTCGACCAGCGGCTGGGAGTGTCCAGACGCCGTGTAGCTGCCCACCGCCAGACACGACGCGCGCCTGCACGACATCGCATCGACGACGGCATCACTTGCGTTCTCCGGCAACGGCAGCGACTGCAGTCTCCACTCAGAGCCATTCCAGCGATCGGCAAAGAGGCTGTCGGCCGTGGAGTGGGATCTGTCGCTTCCCCACTGACCCACCGCCTCACACGAATCCCTGGTCGCGCACGACACCGCGCTGAACTTCGTGTACGGGCCATCTGATGCAATTGGCCCCGGCCTGCCCGATCGCACCGGCCCGCCGGTAGTCGGCGCCGCCGGCATCGGCATTCCGCTGAGCGCCTGCCACACGTGGCCGTTCCAGCGCTCGACCACCGCAACGATCGTCAGGCAGTGCGCGTAGCCGGCGGGGCAGTCGAGATTCAGGACCAGGTCGGTCCAGCCGACCGCGAGGCAGTTCCGGCCAGAGGTACAAGAGACGCCGTCGAGACCATCGTTGTAGTACGGCGCCGGGCCAATCACCGTCGTTCTCGCCCACCGGCGCCCGTTGAACCGATCAATCACAAAGCCGACCGGAGATCCCGCGACCGCAAAGCACCTCGCACCGATGCACGCGAGGTCACCAGCCGCATCCAGGTGCAGACGGGCTGTGGCCGCAACGGCGCCAGATCCAAGCCGGTCTACGAAGTCAAGCGAGCTGGTCTCGCCGAGAACGACACACCGCGACGATGTAGCGCACGAGATAGCGTTTGCCTGACCGCCGCCAAGTCGAACGCTCGCAACAGACCATGAGCCGGACCCCGCCGTGGCCAACGCGCAGGGAACGACAAACCACGCAACCGCCGCGCATGCCACGAGCTCGCAGCCGCGAACCCAGCGGCCGTAACCTGCCACGTATGCCAGCACTCTCATACAACGTCTGGCACATACATGCACGAGCCCTCCACAGCTACTCACGACTTACCCTCTCTCAAATTGTGCTGATGCCGATTGTGCGGTAATAGCTCTCACCGTTGCAGTGCGGATACCATTCAGACACGCTGCCTGTCGGATTGCCAGAAGAATCATGGAGCCTCATTGCCGGCCTCAGATGGATAGAGACCAACAAGAATGACCCCGCGATCATCCTGGTCAGCGACGCAGTCCACGGGTGCCTGACGATTGGTATAGACACCTGGACCGGAACCGTCCTCGTTGTCAATATCGATGCCGATTACATCCTCGTCGTATGTCTTCTTCACGATTGCGGGCTAATTGCCGCCAGCTGCGCAATCAGTATCCCATTCAACCGCTCCGTTGTGGGCGATAGTCCACTGTGTGAGCGCGTAGCCGTCGGCATCGGCGCCAACTGTCGACGTGTGGTGTTGCAGCCGAGACGACCTTCCCACACGCAATGTGCCCACCGAGGACGGGATCGCTGGATGGGTCAGTCGAAGCATCACCGGAGTCACCTAGGGCGGTGACACCCTGGAGATCCGGCAGATCAGCCGACCCCGCCTGAGCGGCTACTGGAGGCTCTACGGTGAAGGTGGCCGCGGTAGTAGAGCCATCGGAAGTGCTACGGCCGGTGGGTATCACGTCGATATCGAGCACATAGGTGCCAGGCTTTCCGCTCGGCACACCAGAGATGAGTCCATTCGACGACAGTCAAAGACGAGTCCATTCGACGACAGTGCAAGGCCGGGCGACATGTCCCCGCTGGCGGAGAACGCGAGATCGGAGGCAGACTCACCAGCGGCCGAGAGCTGCTGGTCATATATCTGTCCCTGCGTGGCTCTGGGAAGAGCTGCGCTCGAGATAGCCAGCGTCGCGCTGCGACACCCTACGTCGGCTTCGGCGAGAGCCGCTGCGAGGGCGAGTCCAATCCTGACTGCGGTTGACGACAGAGCCTCGCTGAGGTCGAGCCGCGGCGAACGGGCGGCGATGATTGGTCGCGGTATGCGTATTCGACCCAGAGCGCTTGCTCTGGAATGAGAGTCATCGGGAAGCTGCGGCTTGCGTGAGCACACTAGATCTCTCCTCACTGAGAGGGCGAACCGCGTCTCCTGTATCTGTTTCGTACGACGTCGCGCCTCGGAAGTCAACACCCGGGGTCGTGACACGCGTGGCGGCTCAGACTCGCTCCCACACGGCTACGCCGAGCTCGCCCAGCCCGAGCAGCTCGCGCCACTCGCCCCGGGGTGCGCGCAGCACCGCCAGGGTGGGCGCGCTCGTATCGTGGCGCAGCGCCACCGACACGACCACCTGGCCGCCGCGGACGAACGCGCACGCGTCGATGCCGGCGTCAAGCGGCTCGTAGCCGGCGCCGGGGGCGAACGCGGCGGGGCGGCGGGCGCGCAGCCCCAGCAGGCGCCAGATCAGCCACAGCTTGCGGGCGTCGGGGCTGGCGCGCCCGCCGCCCATCAGCCGGCGCAGCTGCGCCTCCCTCAGCTCCCAGTCGACCGGACGGCGGTTGTCGGGGTCGACCAGCGCGCGCAGCTCGAGCTCGTCGCCCTGGTAGATGTCGGGGATGCCCGCGGAGGTCAGCTTCAGCGCCACCTGGGCGAGCGCGGAGCGCTCGCCCAGGCGCGCCACGCGCCCGACGAACGGCTCGAAGTCCTCGACGAACCGCCGGTCGGCGAGCAGCGACCGCGCAAACCGCTTGACCGCCTGCTCCCAGTCGGCGTTCGGCGCGAGCCAGCTGGAGTTGCGCTTGCCCTCGCGCAGCGCCTTCTCCAGATAGGCGTCGAGCCGCTCGGGCTCGATCGGCCAGGCCCCGACCAGCGTCTGGAAGATGAAGTAGCGCTCGATCGCGTCGGGCGCGCCGGCTGCGTCGCAGAGCCGCTCCGAGTCCGACATCCATCGCTCCACGTGCTCGCACCAGTCTCCGGCGATTCCCGCCAGCGCTCCGATCCGCGCGCGCACGTCGGCGGACCGCTTGGCGTCGTGAGTCATCGTCGTCAGCAGCGCCTCCGGAAAGCGCGCGGCGCGCTCGGCGTTTGCGGCGTGGAACTGCTCGACGCCGATCCCGAGCCGCGACGGGTCGCCGCCGACCTCGTTCAGCGCCAGCAGCCGCCCATAGCGGTAGAAGGCGGTGTCCTCGACGCCCTTGGCCATGATCGCCGGCGAGGTCTGCTGGAAGCGGGTGACGAACTCGCTGCTGGTGGGCGCGGGCCCGCCAGCGGCGGGCCCGCGCCCACCAGCCGTCGACCCCACGTAAGTCCGGTAGACCGGCAGCACCGACAGCGCCAGCGCGATCGCGTCCTCGCCGAGCCCACCGGCGCTGCCCGCGCCGGCGTCGGCCAGCTCGGCGCCCACCCCGCCTGTGGCCGCCGCCCGCGCGAGCCGCTCGACCTCCGGGCGGAAGGTCGTGCGCGCCTGCTCGAGCTTGGCCTCGAGCGCCCACTCTCCGAAAGGCCGCCGATCGCCTGATACCCGCTCCCACAGCGCCGTCAGCCTCGCATCCCCGTCCGCGCAGACGAGCAGCGCGCCGACGTCGCGGAGGAACTCGTAGCCGACCGTGCCCGACACCGGCCAGTCTCCCGGGAGCCGCTCGTCGGGCGCGAGGATCTTCTCGACCCACACATGCCGCACGCCGCGCTCGCGCAGCCGGCACAGGTAGCCGGCCGGGTCGGCCAGTCCGTCGGGGTGGTCGACCCGCAATCCGTCGACCAGCCCGGAGCGCACGAGTCCCAGCACGAACGCGTGCGTCGCCTCGAACACCTCCGGGTCCTCGACCCGCACCCCGGCGAGCTCGTCGATGTCGAAGAACCGGCGCCACCCGGGCGGTGCGGACGGGTTCGGGTCGATGTCGAAGAACCGCTCGCGCAGCGCCGGGTCACGCCAGAAGCGGTTGTGCTCGTCGGCGGCCATGTGGTTGGGGACGACATCGAGGATCACGCCCATGCCGGCGCCATGGGCGGCGGCGGCGAGCCGGCGGAACGCCGGCTCGCCGCCGAGCGCGTCCGACAGCCGGCTGGGGTCGACCACGTCGTACCCGTGCGTCGAGCCGGCGCGCGCCTCGAACGACGGCGACAGGTACAGGTGCGAGATGCCGAGATCGCGCAGGTACGGGATCAGCGACTCGGCCGCGCCGAAGCCGAATCCAGCGGTCAGCTGCAGGCGGTACGTTGCCCTCAGCTCCGGGTCCGCCGGCCGGCTCACTCGACCCCCTCCGGCCCCTCCAAGCTCACTCGACCCGTCGCAGCACGAGCACCGAGTGCGCCGCCAGCGCCGCCTGCGTGTGCGCCGCGAACTCGACGCTCCCGGAGGCCGCCGCCGGGTCCGAACTCGACACCTCGAGCACCCATCGCCGCCCCATCCGCTGCCGCGGCAGCATGAACTCGCGCTGCTCGGCGCAGGCGTTGAACATCAGCACGAACGTGTCGTCGGTCACCGGCTCGCCGTGCGGCCCGCGCGTCGGGATCGCCTGGCCGTTGAGAAACAGACCGAGCGCCGGCTCGCCCTCGTCCCAGTCGCGGCGCGTCATTCGCAGCCCGTCGGGACGGAACCACCAGGCGTCGGGGAGCCCGCCGTCGCGGGCAGCGCCCCCCTCCAGGAAGCTGTCGCGGCGGAACACCGGGTGCTCGCGGCGGAGCGCGATCAGGCGGCTGGTGAACGCGCGCATCGCCTCCGCCTCCTCGTCCAGCTCCCAGTCGTACCAGGAGATCTCGTTGTCCTGGCACCAGGCGTTGTTGTTGCCGCCCTGAGTGCGCACGAGCTCGTCGCCGCCGAGCAGCATCGGCGTCCCTAGCGACAGCAGCAGCGTGACCAGGAAGTTGCGCCGCTGGCGGGCGCGCAGCGTCACCACCTCGGCGTCGTCGCTCGGCCCCTCAACGCCGCAGTTCCAGGAGCGGTTGTCGTCGCTGCCGTCCTGGTTGTCCTCGAGGTTGTCCTCGTTGTGCTTGGCGTCGTAGGAGACGAGGTCGGCGAGCGTGAAGCCGTCATGGGCGGTGACGAAGTTGATCGACGCGAACGGGTCGCGGCCGGCGTCCTGGTAGAGGTCCGCGGAGCCCGACAGCCGCCGCGCGAAGTCGCCGCAGCTCCCCTGGCCGCGCCAGAAGTCGCGGACGCCGTCGCGGTACTCGCCGTTCCACTCCGACCACAGCACCGGAAAGTTGCCGACCTGGTAGCCGCCCGGCCCCACATCCCATGGCTCGGCGATCAGCTTCACCTGCGACAGCACCGGGTCCTGGTGGATCACGTCGAAGAACGCCGACAGCCGGTTGACGTCGTACAGCTCGCGCACCAGCGCGGCTGCCAGGTCGAAGCGGAAGCCGTCGACGTGGCACTCGATCACCCAGTAGCGCAGCGAGTCCATGATCAGCCGCAGGACGCTCGGATGCACCGGGTTGAGCGAGTTGCCGGTGCCGGTGAAGTCGACGTAGAAGCGCGGATCGTCGGGCGACAGCCGGTAGTAGGCGGGGTTGTCGACGCCGCGCAGCGACAGCATCGGCCCGAGGTGATTGCCCTCGCCCGTGTGGTTGTAGACGACGTCGAGGATCACCTCGATCCCGGCGCGGTGCAGCGCCTTGACCATCCCCTTGAACTCGCGCACCTGCTCGCCGCGCTTGCCGGTCGCCGCGTACTCGGAGTGCGGCGCCAGGTAGCCGATCGTGCTGTAGCCCCAGTAGTTGCTGAGTCCCCGCGCGTGCAGGAACGCCTCGCCCGAGATGTGGTGGATCGGCAGCAGCTCGACGGCGGTCACGCCGAGCTCCTCGAGGTACGCGATCGCAGGCTCAGAGGCGAGCCCCGCGTACGTCCCGCG